>NZ_QKSJ01000007.1:0-214419 GCF_003234135.1 Curtobacterium sp. MCPF17_018
GCCCGACCGCCCGACCCCGCCGCCCGCCCACCACGCGGCCGCGCCGACCCCAGGCGGACTGTCGGTCCCGACCCCGTAAGATCGACCACATGGCTTCGACGACCGCGCGCGGGCGAGCGAAGCGGCAGGGGCGCCAGAAGACCGACGCCGAAGGCCGCATGTCGCTCGGGCAGCACCTCATCGAGCTGCGCAACCGGCTCTTCCGCGCAGTCGTGGCGATCGTCGTCGGTGCGATCGGCGGCTGGTTCCTCACCCCGTGGGTGCTCGACTCGCTGCGGGCACCGGTGACCGAGCTCGCCAAGGTCGGCGGACACACGGCCGAGCTGAACTTCCCGATGATCACCGGGGCGTTCGACCTCAAGCTGCAGATCGCGATCACCATCGGCGTCGTCATCGCGAGCCCGGTCTGGCTCTACCAGATCTGGGCGTTCATCGTGCCAGCGCTCGTCCGGCGCGAGCGGCAGTACGTCTGGGGCTTCCTCGGCACCGCGATCCCGCTGTTCTTCGCCGGGTGCTACTTCGGGTGGTACATCCTGCCGCACGTGGTCGGCATCCTCGGCAGCTTCGTGTCGAGCCAGGACACCTCGATCGTCGACGCGAAGGCGTACTACGACTTCGTCATCAAGCTCATCGTCGCGGTGGGCATCGCCTTCGTGCTGCCGGTCTTCATCGTCCTGCTGAACTTCGTCGGGGTCCTGTCGGCCTCCGCGATCATCAAGAGCTGGCGCGTCGCGATCCTCTGCATCCTGGTCTTCTGCGCCATCGTCACCCCGAGCGCGGACGTCATCTCGATGTTCCTGCTCGCCGTCCCGATGGTGGTGCTCTACATCGCGGCCTGCTTCATCGCGTGGATCCACGACCGCCGTCTGGCCAAGCGCCAGGCGAAGCTCGACGAGGAGTACGGCCTGTGAGCGGCACGAGTGCGGCCGAGCGGTTCGCCGCGGCCAAGGTGCGCAACCGGTCGCGCAACCTCGAGCTCTTCCGGACGGACCTGCGGTTCGACCTCGACCCGTTCCAGTTCGCCGCATGCGACTCGCTCGACCAGGGCCGCAGCGTCCTGGTCGCCGCCCCGACCGGAGCCGGCAAGACCATCGTCGCCGAGTTCGCCATCTGGCTCGCCATGCGCCAGCCGACGGCGAAGGTCTTCTACACGACGCCGATGAAGGCGCTCAGCAACCAGAAGTACGCCGAGCTCGTCGACGTCTACGGTGAGTCCGAGGTCGGGCTGCTCACCGGCGACACGAACGTGAACCCCCGCGCCCGCGTCGTCGTGATGACGACCGAGGTGCTCCGGAACATGATCTACGCGGACTCGGACCTGCTCGACGACCTCGCCTGGGTGGTCCTCGACGAGGTGCACTACCTCGCCGACCGGTTCCGCGGCGCCGTGTGGGAAGAGGTCATCCTGCACCTCCCGACCGAGGTCCGCCTCGTCTCGCTCAGCGCAACGGTGTCCAACGCCGAGGAGTTCGGCGACTGGCTGCAGACCGTCCGCGGCGACACCGACGTCATCGTCTCCGAAGACCGTCCGGTCCCGCTCGAGCAGCACGTCCTGGTCGGTTCGAAGATGGTCGACCTGTTCGACTCGAGCGGTGCCGCGGCGACGAACCGCGTGAACCCGGAACTGCTCCGGATGGTCGGCGGCGGCGCCCGGAGCGAGCGGAACGGCGGCGGCCACCGTGGCCGGCGCGGTCGTGGTGGCTACCCTGAGCGTCGCGGGCCCCGCACCGAGAAGGTGCACCGCGAGCAGATCGCGCACATGCTCGACGAGCGGATGCTCCTGCCCGCGATCTTCTTCGTGTTCAGCCGCAACGGCTGCGACCAGGGTGTCCGCAACGTCCTGCGCTCGGGCCTGTCCCTGACGACGGTGCAGGAGCGCAACGAGATCCGCGAGACGGCGGAGTACCACTGCCGCACCCTGCTCGACGAAGACCTGGCCGTCCTCGGCTACTGGGAGTGGCTCGAAGGGCTCGAGCGCGGGGTCGCGGCGCACCACGCCGGCCTGCTCCCCGCCTTCAAGGAGGTCGTCGAGAACCTCTTCCAGCGCAAGCTCCTGAAGGTCGTGTTCGCCACCGAGACGCTGGCGCTCGGAGTGAACATGCCGGCGCGCACCGTCGTGCTCGAGAAGCTCGAGAAGTTCAACGGCGAAGCCCGTGTGCCGATCACCCCGGGGGAGTACACGCAGCTCACCGGTCGTGCCGGTCGTCGTGGCATCGACGTCGAGGGGCACTCGGTCATCCAGTGGACCGACGGGCTCGACCCGCAGGCCGTCGCGTCGTTGGCCAGCCGTCGCACCTACCCGCTCAACTCGTCGTTCAAGCCGACGTACAACATGGCCGTCAACCTGATCGACCAGTTCGGCCGGCAGCGCACGCGCGAAGTACTCGAGACGTCGTTCGCCCAGTTCCAGGCCGACCGGTCGGTGGTGGACCTCGCCCGCAAGGTCCGCTCGCAGCAGGAGTCGCTCGACGGCTACCGCGAAGCGATGCAGTGCCACCTCGGCGACTTCACCGAGTACTCGGCGCTCCGCCGTGAACTCTCCGACCTCGAGCGCACGAACGTGCCCGGCGGTCGCGAGGCGTCGCACGGGGCCCGACAGGAACGCCAAGCCGCGATCACGGCGGTCCGCCGCCAGCTGCAGCGCCACCCCTGCCACGCCTGCCCGGAACGCGAGGCCCATGCCCGCTGGTCCGAGCGCTGGTGGAAGCTCAAGCGCGCCAACGACAAGCTCGTCCAGCAGATCCGGTCCCGCACGGGCGCCGTCGCGACGACGTTCGACCGCGTCACCGAG
The DNA here is from genome assembly GCF_003234135.1 of Curtobacterium sp. MCPF17_018. Classification (NCBI taxonomy): domain Bacteria; kingdom Bacillati; phylum Actinomycetota; class Actinomycetes; order Micrococcales; family Microbacteriaceae; genus Curtobacterium; species Curtobacterium sp. MCPF17_018. The sequence goes on from NZ_QKSJ01000007.1 coordinate 2,792, forward strand.
GTCCTGCTCGAGCTCGGCTACCTGGTGGACGCCGGCAACGGTGAAGCCACGGTGGCAGCGGGCGGCCGTCGCCTGCAGCGCATCTACGGCGACCGCGACCTGCTCGTCGCCGAGTGCCTCGAGGCGGGGGTATGGAAGGACCTCACCCCGGCACAGCTCGCCGCCATGGCCGCGACGATCATCTACCAGCCCCGCCGCGAGGACGCGCCCGGCACGGAGCATGCCCTGCCCCGTGGCGCGTTCCGCCCCGCGCTCGACGAGACGCTGACCATCTGGTCGCGCCTCGACGACATCGAGCGCGCGGCGCGCCTGGCCGGTTCGCAGCCGCCGACCCCGGCGATGGCCGTCGGCATGTTCCGCTGGGCCTCGGGCTCGGCCCTCGACGACGTCCTCCGCACCCTCGACCTGCCGGCCGGCGACTTCGTGCGGTGGTCGAAGCAGGTCATCGACCTGCTCGACCAGATCCGGAACGCCGGCGACGACGAGCTCGCCCAGACCGCCCGACGTGCGACGGACGCGGTCCGCCGCGGCATCGTCGCCTACGCGGCGGTCTGACAGGAGGCACGGTGCGGGTTCCGGAGACCAGTGTGCGCGGGCTGCCCGCGCGCGTCGGCCGCGGGGCGGTCGCGACCGGCCCGTTCGCCGCGTTGCCGCTGGGCACCGCGGTGCCGTTGGCCGTCATCGGTGGGATCCTCTTCGCCCTCGCGTTCCCGTCGCCCGGATGGTGGTTCCTCGCCTACCCGGCACTCGCCTGCATGCTGCTCGCGGTGATGGGGCAGCGAGCGCGGCGCGCGGCGTGGATCGGCTACCTCGCCGGCGCGGCGTTCTGGATCCCGGCCATCTCGTGGGCCGGCCGCTACCTGGGCCCGGTCCCGTGGTTCGCACTCGCCCTGCTCGAAGCCGCGTTCTTCGCACTCGGCAGCGTCGCCATCGCCCTGGCGTACCGCTGGGTCGCGCGCGTGGTGCCGTCGACCGCCGGACGCGTGTGGGGCCTCCCGGCCGTCGTCGCCGCACTCTGGACCGGACGCGAGTGGTTCTCGGGAAGCTGGCCGTACGGCGGTTTCGCCTGGGGGCGCGTCGGCCTGTCGCAGTCGCAGGGGCCGTTCACGCACCTGGCGGCGTACGTCGGCGTCCTCGGGCTGACGTTCGTCGTCGTGTACTGCGTCGCGGTCGTGGTGTCGCTCGCGCTCGTGGCACCCCGTGTTCCGGGAATCACGCTCCGGCTGCCCGTGCGGGTGGCCACGGCTGGTCTGCTCGTCGCGGCGGTCGTGGCGGTGCCGGCGTGGCCGGCCGCGACGAGCGGCACGATCCGGGTCGAGTCGGTGCAGGGCAACGGTCCAGCGGGCTACTTCGACCGTGCGGAGCCCGGCGACGTCCTGGCCGCGCAGGTCGCGGCGACGGACGTGGACGCGAAGGGTGTCGACCTCGTCGTCTGGCCCGAGGCCGGGGCGGAGTACGACCCGCGCCAGCAGCCGGTCATCGCCTCTGCCCTCGACTCGGTGGTGGGGTCGCTCGACGCCCCGATCGTGGCGGGTGCCATCACGCAGACGCCGTCGGGGGTGCTGCACAACACGTCGTTCGTGTGGACCGCCGACGGCTGGCAGTCGTCCTACGACAAGAAGCGCCCGGTGCCGTTCGGCGAGTACGTGCCCGACCGCTGGTTCTTCTCCAAGCTCGCGCCGTCGCTGATCGGACTGCTGCAGCGCGACTACACGCCGGGGACGAAGCCGAACGTCCTGTCGGTCGCGGGGATCCGTGCCGGCATCTCGATCTGCTTCGACATCGTCGACGACGGGCTGACCGCCGACATGGTGCGCGGGGGAGCGCAGGTGATCCTCGCGCAGACGAACAACGCCGACTTCTCGGGCACCGACGAGAACCTGCAGCAGCTCGAGATCGCCCGGATGCGGGCCATCGAGACCGGCAGGTCGCTCGTGAACATCTCGACCGTCGGAGCGTCGCAGGTCATCGACCCGAGCGGCCGCACGATCGACCGGGTGCCGGAGTACACCGCGACGTCGATGGTGACCGACGTGCCGCTCGGCACGTCCACCACCCCAGCGTCGATCCTGTCCGGCTCGATCACGCTCCTCCTCTCCCTCGGCGGGCTCCTCGTGCTCCTCGCCTGCGCACCCTGGGGTCGTCGCACCCGCTCCTGATCGGACTCGCCGCGCCCAGCCACTGGGAACGGACTGTGAATGCGCCGGTACGGGATTGATGGGGCGTGGGACAGTGTTGTGGAGGGCAGACGAGCGAGAGGAGCACACACATGGCTGATCGGAGTCTCCGCGGCATGCGGCTCGGGAGTCAGAGTCTCCAGAGCGAAGAGGGCGTCGAGCTCTCGGATCGCAAGCGTGCGGTCTACCAGACGGATTCGGGTGAGACGTTCGACATCGTCTTCTCCGCTGATGCGGACGTCCCCCAGACGTGGTCCGAGCCCCGCTCCGGTCGCGAGGGCCGGCTGCTCGGTGACGACGGGATCCCCGTCGAGGTCGCCGAAGAGGACGTGAAGGCGCCCCGCACCCACTGGGACATGCTGCTCGAGCGCCGCTCGCGCGAGGAACTCGAGGAGCTCCTCGAAGAGCGCCTGCAGGTCCTCCGCGCACGACGCGGCGCCTGACACCACCGAACACACGACGACGCCCGCCCCGGTTCCCCGGGGCGGGCGTCGTCGTTCGTCCGTGCCGGAGCGTCAGCGCCGACCGGAGCCGTCGCTGGTCCGGTGACCGGAGGCGTCGTCGCCCGGCGTGGGCGGAGTGTCCTCGACCTGCTCGGCGGTCGCGTCGTCGGCGGCCGCGAGGTGTGCGTCGACACTGCGGTTCGACTCGGCCAGGCGCGCGTCGAGGTCGGACTCGGGGACGATGTCTGCGGCGTTGGCATCCGCACGCGGCATCGTGGTGTCCGCGGCTGCGGTGTTCGCCAGGCTCTCGTTCGCGAGCTTCGAGATCCGGGACAGGAAGTCCGTCCCGCCGGCAGCGCCGCCGATCGGACCGGCACCACCGCCACCGCGGCTGGCACTGAAGCCCTTCGCGATGCCGGACAGGGCCTCGGTGAACTCGCTCGGGATCATCCAGAGCTTGTTCGAGGTGCCCTCGGCGATCTTCGGCAGGGTCTGCAGGTACTGGTAGGACAGCAGCTTCTCGTCCGGGTCACCGGTGTGGATGGCCTCGAACACGGTCGCGATGGCCTGGGCTTCACCCTCGGCACGCAGGACCTGCGCCTTCGCGTCACCCTCGGCGGCCAGGATCGCCGCCTGTCGCTGCCCCTCGGCCTCGAGGATCTGCGACTGCTTGGTGCCCTCGGCCTGCAGGATCGCGGCACGACGGCTGCGCTCGGCACGGAGCTGCTGTTCCATGGCGTCCTGGATGGACACGGGCGGCTCGATCGCCTTGAGCTCGACTCGGCCGACACGGATGCCCCACTTGCCCGTGGCTTCGTCGAGGACGACGCGGAGCTGGCCGTTGATGTTGTCGCGGCTGGTCAGTGCCTCTTCGAGGTTCAGGCCACCGACGACGTTGCGGAGCGTGGTCGTGGTGAGCTGCTCGACGGCGCCGAGGTAGTTCGCGATCTCGTACGTCGCGGCACGGGCGTCGGTCACCTGGAAGTAGACGACCGTGTCGATCGAGACCACCAGGTTGTCCTCGGTGATCACGGGCTGCGGCGGGAACGAGACGACCTGCTCGCGCATGTCGAGCAACGGCCGCAGGCGGTCGATGAACGGCACCAGGAGGTTCAAGCCCGGGTTGAGAGTCTTGTGGTACTTGCCGAGTCGCTCGACGATCCCCGCGGTGGCCTGGGGGACGATCCGGATCGCCTTCGCCAGGACGACGATCACGAAGATGACGACGACGAGGATGAGCACGAGCAGTGCGATCGTCCCCGGGGAGATGCTGGTCACGAGGTGGCCCTTTCTGCGAGGCGCACGACCGCGGTCGACCCCTCGATCGACTCGACGACCACAGGGGTCCCGAGTGGCGGTGTGCGGTCGACGGAGTCCGCGGCGAACCGGGCACTCCAGGTCTCGCCGTTGGCCAGGCGCACCTGACCAGGACTGGAGGAGGTGAAGGCGACCGCGACGGTGCCGGGGAGTCCGATGAGCCCGTCGACGTTGGTGCGGTGCGGGTCGGCACCGCGGCCGAGCGCCACGAGCAGGCGCGGTCGGACGAGCGACAGCAGCACGAGGGCGGCGACCGCGGCGACGATGGCGGACAGCCACCACGGGGCGCCGAGCAGCGCGGCGATCAACCCGCCGGCGGCACCCGCCGCGAGCATGATGAAGATGAAGTCGAGGGTGAAGATCTCGACCACGCCCAGGAGCAACACCAGGCCGATCCAGACGGTGCTCTGGATCCAATCGATTCCGTTCACGCGATCTCCCTCCCTCGGTCGCGCGCGGCGGCTCGCTGCGTCGCGACAGCCGGTACAACTCCGTTCAACATATCAGGGCCGTCCGACCCTCGTGCAGGCGATTGGTAGGCTCGGAGCGCCCGACCGGCCGGAACCAGACCTGGAGAACACGACTGTGAGCAACCCCCTCGCCCCCGGATCCCTCACCGACAAGCGCGCCGTCGTCACTGGTTCGTCCCGTGGCATCGGCGCCGACACCGTCGGGTACCTCGCCGAGGCCGGCGCGAAGGTCGTCGTGAACTACCGCAACAAGGCCAAGCGCGCGGAGCAGATCGCCGAGAAGATCGTCGAGGCGGGCGGTTCCGCCCTGGCCGTCGGCGCCGACCTGACCGATCACGCCTCCGTGCAGGCGCTCGTCGACACCGTCGTCCAGGAGTGGGGCGGCATCGACCTGCTCGTGCTCAACGCCTCCGGCGGCATGGAGTCCGGCGTCGGCGAGGACTACGCGCTCCGCCTGAACCGCGACGCGCAGGTCGACATGTTGCAGACCGCCGTGCCGCACATGCCCGCCGGCTCCCGCGTGGTGTTCGTCACGAGCCACCAGGCCCACTTCGTCGAGACCGCCGAGACGATGGACGAGTACGTCCCGGTCGCGAAGAGCAAGCGCGCCGGAGAACTCGCCCTCCGTGAGCTCATCCCGCAGCTCGAGGCCGCAGGCATCGAGTTCGTCGTCGTCTCCGGCGACATGATCGAGGGCACGATCACCGCGACGCTGCTGAACCGCCTGAACCCCGGCGCGATCGAGGGTCGTCGGCAGGAGGTCGGCAAGCTCTACAGCGTGTCCGAGTTCGCGGCCGAGATCGCCCTGGCCGCCGTCGAGCCGATCCCCGCCGACCACACCAAGCTGGTCGGCGACGTCAGCGGATTCGTCGGCTAACGTCGGGCGGGTGACCGCCAAACCCGGCCTGCGCCGCACCTCCCGCATCCTGCTGCTCGACCCAGAGGGCCGCGTGTTCCTGATGGATACGAAGTCGCCGTCGTCCGACGGAGCCCACCGCTGGATCACGCCCGGCGGTGGGGTCGACCCGGGGGAGTCCCACCGCGACGCCGCGATCCGCGAGCTGCGCGAGGAGACCGGGATCGTCATCGACGAACCCGGCGAACCGGTGTGGTCCTGGGACTTCACGGTCGAGTGGGACCTCGCCGACCACGACCGCGGGCACGCCGAGTTCTACGTCGTCCGCACGCCGGGCTTCGAACTGTCCGACGCCGAGTGGACCGACGACGAGCGCGTCGACATCCTCGCCTCGCGGTGGTGGACCGCCGACGAACTCGACGCGACCGACGAGGAGTTCGAGCCCGCCGAGCTGCCGGACCTGGTGCGCCGTCACGGCGCCTGAGCACCGCACCACGGCCTGACGGCCGGCCCCGGACCGGACGGGAGGCCCGTGGCAGCCCCGCCACGGGCCTCCCGTCGGTACGCTGACCCGCATGCACACCGATCCGGTCGACGACGAGCCCACCGGCGCCGACGCGCACCCTGCCGACCGGCACGACCGGATCCGGGTGCGCGGTGCCCGCGCGAACAACCTGCGCGACGTCGACGTGGACCTGCCGAAGCGGCGGCTCACGGTGTTCACCGGGGTCTCCGGCTCGGGCAAGAGCTCGCTCGTGTTCGGCACCGTCGCCGCCGAGTCACAGCGGATGATCAACGAGACCTACAGTGCGTTCGTGCAGGGGTTCATGCCCTCGCTCGCGCGGCCGGACGTCGACCTGCTCGACGGCCTGACCACCGCGATCGTCGTCGACCAGGAGCGCATCGGCGCCGACCCGCGCTCCACCGTCGGCACCGCCACGGACGCGAACGCGATGCTGCGCGTGCTGTTCAGCCGACTCGGTCAACCGCACATCGGGGGGCCGAACGCGTTCTCGTTCAACCTCGCCACCGTGACGGCCGGGGGAGCGATCACGGTGCAGAAGGGTGCGGACGCGAAGGCCCAGAAGGTCTCGTTCACACGGCTCGGCGGCATGTGCGCCGAATGTGAGGGTCGGGGGCTGGTGAACGACATCGACCTGACGCAGCTGTTCGACGACACGAAGTCGCTCGGGGACGGTGCGCTCACGATCCCCGGGTACGGGACCGACGGGTGGAACGTGCGGCTGTACGCCGAGTCGGGCTACTTCGACCGGGACACCCCGATCCGCGACTTCACCGAGCAGGAGCGGCAGGACTTCCTGTACCGCGAGCCGACGAAGCAGAAGATCGCCGGCATCAACATGACCTACGAGGGGCTCGTGCACCGGGTCCGTCGGTCGTTCCTGCAGAAGGACCGGGAGGCGATGCAGCCGCACATCCGGGCATTCGTCGACCGTGCGGTGACCTTCACGACGTGTCCGGCCTGCGACGGCACCCGGTTGAACGACACCGCCCGCTCGTCGAAGATCGCGGGCCGCAGCATCGCGGACGTCTGCGCGATGCAGATCACCGATGCCGTCACCTGGCTGCGGGGTCTCGACGACCCCGGGGTCGGGCCGTTGCTCGAGGGGCTCCGCGACCTGCTCGAGTCCTTCGTCGAGATCGGACTCGGCTACCTGTCGCTCGACCGCCCGACCGGCACGCTGTCCGGGGGAGAGGGGCAGCGCGTGAAGATGGTGAAGCACCTCGGCTCCTCGCTCAGTGACGTCACCTACGTGTTCGACGAGCCGAGCACGGGGCTGCACCCGCACGACATCGAGCGGATGAACGAACTGCTCGTCCGGTTGCGCGACAAGGGCAACACCGTCCTGGTCGTCGAGCACAAGCCCGAGGTCATCGCGATCGCCGACCACGTCGTCGACCTCGGCCCCGGTGCCGGGTCCGGCGGTGGGACGCTCTGCTACCAGGGGCCCGTCGACGGGCTGCGTGCCAGCGGGACCGTGACCGGTCGGCACCTGGACGACCGCGTCACCGTGAAGTCCGAGGTGCGTCGTCCGGGCGGGGCGATCGCGATCCGCGGCGCCTCGGCCCACAACCTGCACGACGTCGACGTGGACGTGCCCACCGGGGTGCTGACCGTCGTCACGGGGGTCGCCGGCTCGGGCAAGAGCACCCTCATCCACGGGTCGCTGGCCCGCCGCGACGACGTGGTCGCCATCGACCAGAGCGGGATCCGTGGCTCGCGGCGGAGCAACCCGGCGACGTACACCGGCCTGCTCGAGCCGATCCGCAAGGCCTTCGCGAAGGCCAACGGTGTCAAGCCCGCACTGTTCAGCGCCAACTCGGAGGGTGCTTGCCCGGCGTGCAACGGTGCCGGTGTCGTGTACACCGACCTCGGCATGATGGCGGGCGTCGCGAGCCCCTGCGTCGAGTGCGACGGCAAGCGGTTCGACCAGTCAGTGCTCGGGTACCACCTGGGCGGGAAGGACATCAGCGAGGTGCTCGGCATGTCCGTCGCCGACGCGCTGGCGTTCTTCGCGGCGGGGGAGTCCGCACTGCCGGCGGCCCACACGATCCTCGCCCGGCTCGCCGACGTGGGTCTCGGGTACCTGACGATCGGACAGCCGCTCACCACGTTGTCCGGGGGAGAGCGGCAGCGGCTGAAACTCGCGACGCACCTCGGTGACCGCAGCGGCGTCGTGGTGCTCGACGAGCCGACCACCGGCCTGCACCTGGCCGACGTCGACCAGTTGCTCGGTCTGCTCGACCGGCTCGTCGACGCCGGTCGGACGGTCGTCGTGATCGAACACCACCAGGCGGTGATGGCGCACGCCGACTGGATCATCGACCTCGGGCCGGGCGCCGGGCACGACGGCGGGCGCATCGTGTTCGAGGGGACGCCCGCCGAGCTCGTGGCGGCACGGTCGACGCTGACCGGGCAGCACCTGGCGGCGTACGTCGGAGCCTGAGCCGGGGGAACCTGTGAGTGGTGCGCGTCGCATCGTGAGCAGCAATGGTCGCGTCCAGCGGATGGACTCGACCATTGCTGCTCACCGGCGTCTCCGGCGCCGAGCTTGCCGCTGTTCAGGAACCCGGGCGTACCGTCCGGCGCATGAGCTACAGCCAGCCTGACCCAGCCGAAGAGACCACGCAGAGCGAGTCGCCGGAACAGCCCGACACCGACCAGGACACCCTGGAGGAACAGGGCGGCGAGCCGGCGGCGCTCGAGATCGACGCCGACGACGTCCCGACGAAGCCCGCCGACTGACGCCGTCGTCTCCCAGTGAGCAGAAGAGGTCGAGTCCGTTCGTCGGACTCGACCTCTTCTGCTCACGCAGGGCTCATCCGATGCACCCACCCGCGCGCCGATAATGCATATTATGTCAACTCAGAGATCACTACCGGGACCGCCCGGCTGACGGGACGCTCGACATCGCTTCCCTAGCGTGGACGCGTGCACGATCACCGAGATGACCAACGCCACTCACCAACCGCGACGCCCCGGGTCCTGTTCGCCGTCGCCCTGTCCGCGTTCCTCGTGCTGGTCGGCGCGACACCTGCCTCCGCGCACGCAGCACTGACCTCGAGTGATCCGGCGGACGGCGCCACGGTGGCCGCCAACCTCGAGCGAGTGACACTCACCTTCAACGAGGCGCCGTTGGCCGGGCTCGAAGCCGGTCTGCGCATCGAGGTTCGCGACGACGGCGGTGCCGACGAGTCCTCCGGAGCGGTGACCGTCGAAGGCACCTCGATGTCGAAGGCGGTGTCGCTCTCCCCCGGGCCGCACACCGTCGTCTGGCGGTACGTCTCCCCCGACGGCCACCCGATCGAGGGGCAGCTCGCGTTCACGGTGGAACCGGCCGCATCGCAGTCCGTTCTCCCGCCCACGACCAGCCCGACGGCCGCGCCCACGCCCACGCCGTCCTCGGATCCCACGGCAGCGGCAGCAGCATCGAACACCGACACCGGCACCGGCACCGGCACGCACGCGCACGGGCACGGCGGTCAGGCGCTCCTGTTCGGGGTCGTCGCGATCCTGGCGGTGCTGGTCGTCGGCGCGGTCGTGCTCCGCATCCGCCGCGGCGCAGACGCGCGGACCGAGGGCTGACGGAAACGCCCGAGCCTCAGAACACCGCGACGGTCATGCCCGACGACGTTACGGGTCGGTCCATCGCGACGAGCGCCTCGGGCAGGTCGTCGAAGCCGATCGTGCGGCCGATCGTCTGCTCCGGACGCAGTCGCCCGGCCACGACGGCGTCGAGCATCGCGCCGTACTCCCCGACCGGTGCGCCGTGGCTGCCGAGCAGTTCGAGTTCGTCCGCGATGACCCGGCCCATCGGGATCGCCGGAGCGGCTTCGTCGTCGAGGAGCAGCCCGACCTGCACGTGTCGGCCGCGCGGACGCAGGGACGCCACGGCGGCGACGGAGGTGGCACGGCTGCCGTAGGCGTCGAGCGAGACGTGCGCTCCACCGCCGGTGCGGGATCGGACCACCGTGACGGCATCGGTGTCCATCAGCACGGTGTCGGCGCCCAGGGCGGCTGCGCGTTCGAGTGCGGCCACGGAGACGTCGACGGCGACCACGTGCGCGCCGGCGGCCACGGCGACCATGACCGCCGAGAGCCCGACTCCCCCGCACCCGTAGACCACGACCCACTCCCCTGCGGCCACGCGCCCTCGGGCGTGCAGCGCGTGGAACGCGGTGCCGAACCGGCAGCCCAGTGCCGCCGCCACCGCGAAGTCCACGGCGTCGGGCAGCGCGACGAGGTTGAGGTCGGCGTGCGGGACGACCAGGGAGTCCGCGTACGAGCCCTGCAGGTCGAACCCGGGCTGCTGCTGGGCGGTGCACACCTGCGTGGCGCCGTCGAGGCATTCGGCGCAGGTCCCGCAGGCGAACACGAACGGGGCCGTGACGCGGTCGCCGACGGTGAAGCGCTGGACGCCCGCACCGATCGCCGCGACGACGCCGGCGAACTCGTGGCCGGGCACGTGCGGCAGCCGGACCGAGTCGTCGTGCCCCTTCCACGCGTGCCAGTCGCTGCGGCACACACCGGTGGCAGCCACCCGGACGACGACGCCGTGGTCGGGCGCGACCGGTTCCGGCAGGTCGACGATCGGGGGGACGGAACCGAACCGGGCGTACTGGACGGCGCGCATGCGGCCATCCTGACAGAAGCCGGACGACGGACGACGGACGACGGACGACGGACGGCGGACGACGGACGAGGGGCGGCGGAGCAGCGCGACCAACCGCCCGACGCGGCCCGTGCGTCGGGGTCCCCACGGGCCTCCAGGTCGACAGCCACCCGTCCAACCGACGACGCGAGCGGTCCACCCCGACCCGATCGGCCGTTGCGCCGGGGGCGCGTCCGCCGGTTGACTCGTCGCGTGACCGATCTGCGCTTCTCCGCCGACCCCGACGACCTGGACGTCGACCGCGTGCACCGCTGGCTGAGCGAGGAGTCGTACTGGGCCCGTGGGCGTGACCGGGCGACGCAGGAGGCGATCGTCGCCGGCTCCCGGAACTTCGGCGTGTACGACGCGACGACCGGCGAGCAGCTCGGCTACGCGCGGGTGATCACCGACGGCGTGACGTTCGGGTGGCTCGCCGACGTGTTCGTGGACCCCGACGCCCGGGGCCGCGGCGTCGGGGTCGCATTCGTGCGCGGCGTGACCGAGGCGGTCGAGCCACTCGGCCTGAAGCGCTTCGCCCTGTTCACCGCGGATGCCCACGGGCTGTACGAGCGGTTCGGGTTCCGCCCGCTGCCCGACCCGGACGGCTGGATGATGCGGCCCGGGCCGGGGTTCGGCGCCGACGTGCACGACTGACGCCAGCGCTGCCACTCAGTACTCGATGCGGCCCTCGCGGTTGTGGAACTCCCCCGTCGGCCCGTCGGTGCCGATCGTCGCGAGCATGACGGTGGCGTCGGTGCCCTCGGTGATCGTCTGGTGTCCGCCGAACCCGTTGAACTCCGTCGCGGTGTAGCCCGGGTCGCTCGCGTTCACCCGGAACCCGGGCAGGTTCTTCGCGTACTGCACGGTCAACGCGATCACGGCCGCCTTCGACGCCGCGTACGGCACCGCCGGGACCCCGTACTCGTCGTGCCCCGGCGTCGTCAGCCAGCGCGGGAACCCCACCCCCGACGAGACGTTCACGATGACGGGTGCTGCCGAGCGTCGCAGCAGGGGCAGCGCGGCCTGGGTCACCCGGACGATGCCGGTGACGTTGGTGTCGAGCACGGTCGCCATCGCGCTCGCGTCGAGGTCGTCGACCCCGAACGAGGTGCCGAGGATCCCGGCGTTGTTGACGAGGACGTCGAGCGCGGGGATCGTCGCGATCGCCGCGTCGATGCTGGCCTGGTCGGTGACGTCCAGCTGCACGACGTGGGCGCCGAGTGCGCGAGCGTCGTCGCCGCTCGCCGGGTCGCGCATGCCGGCGTAGACGGTGTGGCCGGCTTCGAGCAGTCGGCGTGCGGTCTCGAGTCCGAGGCTGCGGTTGGCTCCGGTGATCAGTGTCGTTGTCATGCGTCCAGCCTGCCCCCGCCGGCCAGGGTCCCCCAGGCACGGTGCGACGGTGGGACCGGCAGTACCAGGACGGACAGGAGGCGCGGGGCGATGATGGTGGACATGAGCGAGTTCGCGAACGTGTTGCGTTCCTGGCGTGACCGGGTGCGTCCCGAGGCGGTCGGCCTGCCGGCCGGCCCCGGCAGACGGACCCCGGGCCTCCGCCGTGAGGAGCTCGCCGCGCTGGCGGGCGTGAGTGTCGACTACGTCGTCCGCCTCGAGCAGGGCCGGGCGACGAACCCGTCACCGCAGCTGCTCGCCGCCCTCGCGACGGCGCTCCGGCTGTCGTCCGAGGAGCGGGACCACCTGTGCCGGGTGGCCGGCGTCGCCCCGCCGTCGCGTCAGGTGGTGCCGCGGCACATCACGCCCGGCGTGCAGCGGCTGGTGGACCGGCTCGGCGACGTCCCGCTCGCGGTGTTCACGGCGACCCACGACATCGTGCTCTGGAACGAGCTGTGGGCCGCGGTGAACGGCGACCCCTCTCGGTACGTCGGACTCGAGCGCAACCTGGTGTGGCGGCACTTCATGCAGGAGCACGACGGGGTGGACTGGGACGACGAGCACCAGGAGGAGTTCTCGAGCGACCTCGCCGCCGATCTGCGGCAGGCCTACGGCCGCTACCCGGCGGACCGTGACCTGGCGGACCTGGTCGAACGGCTGCTGCGGGAGTCTCCGGAGTTCGCCCGCCGCTGGGAGACCGGCCGGATCGCCGAGCACCGTGCGAGCCGCAAGGTCGTGCACACGCCGGTCGGGCCGGTGGAGATCGACTGCGACGTGCTGAGCGTGCCGGGCGGTGACCTGCGGATCGTCGTCTACACGGTCGTGCCGGGCTCCGAGGACGCCGCGAAGCTCGACCTGCTCCGGGTCACCGGCCTGCAGGAGCTCACGCCGCGGTGAACACCAGCGACGCGTTCTGACCGCCGAACCCGAACGAGTTGTTCAACGCCGCACGGAGCGGCGCCGTCCGGGCGGTGCCGGAGACGACGTCGAGGTCCACCGCGGGGTCGAGCCGGTCGAGGTTCAGGGTCGGTGGCACGGTCCCGGTCTCGAGCGCCCGCAGGGTCAGGATCGCCTCGACCGCGCCGGCGGCGCCGAACATGTGCCCGATCGCGCTCTTCGGTGCGGTGACCAGCGCGCCGGTCCCCACCGCACGACTGACGGCGGCCGCCTCGCCGACGTCGCCGACGGGGGTGCCCGTGGCGTGCGCGTTCACGTGGTCGACGTCGCCGCCGGTGAGTCCCGCCATCCGGATCGCGGCGCGCATGGCCCGCTCCTGCTCGCTGCCGTCCGTCAGCGGTGCGGTGATGTGGTGCGCGTCCGAGGTGATCCCCCACCCGGCGAGCGTGCCGTGCGACCGCTGGCCTCGGGCGGCGGCGTGGTCGGCACGCTCGAGCACGACGATGCCGGCGCCCTCGCCGAGCACGAAGCCGCGGCGGTCGGCGTCGAACGGCCGTGACAGGGTCGTCGGGTCGTCGCCGTCGGGCTTCGCGAGGGCCTGCGACTGGGCGAACGACGCCATCGTCACCGGGGTGACCGCGGCTTCGGTGCCGCCGGTGATGACGACGTCGGCCTCACCGGTGGCGATGAGTCGCGCGGCGGTGGCGATGGCCTCGGCACCCGAGGCGCAGGCCGACACCGTCGTGTAGGCGCCGCCCCGCGCCCCGTACGCGATGCTGATCTGCGCGGCGGCACCGTTCGCCATGAGCATCGGCACCGTGCGCGGTGAGACCCGCCGGGCACCGGACGCACCGAGCACGTCGTGGGCGTCGAGGAGCGTCTCCACTCCCCCGATCCCGGTGCCGATCACCACGGCGAGGCGGTCGCCCTCCACCGCGGGGGCGCCGGCGTCGGACCAGGCTTCGTCCGCGGCGACGAGCGCCAGCTGCTGACTGCGGTCGAGGCGGTTCGCACGGACGCGCCCGAGCGACCCCTCGGCGTCGAGTGCGGCATCGGCCCCGACCCGGATCGGCACCTGTTCCCAGAGCGCTCCGTCACGGTGCAGGGCTCGGACGCCGGAGCGACCGGCCACCAGGGCGTCCCAGAGCGGCGCGACGCCGTGGCCGAAGGGTGAGACCGCGCCGTAGCCGGTGATGACGATGTCCACGGGAACTCCTCTTGTACGTTGAACAAGTTGAGTTGTACCACGTACAATTCGGACATGGCAACCACGGTGGACGGCTCCGGCACGGCACGCGGCGCGGCGACCCGGGCGAAGATCCTCGCCGCGACGGCCGGATTGCTGAGCGCGGGTGCTCGGAGCATCACCGTCAGCGAGATCGCCCGGGCCGCTGGCGTCTACCCGAACCAGATCACGCACCACTACGGCTCGAAGGACCGCCTGGTGCTCGACGCCGCGTTCGCGCTGTTCCTCCGCGACACCACGCGACTGCAGGCGGCCGGCCGTCGTGCCCGCTCGCCGGAGTCGTTCCGCCGGGTCCTCGCCCGCACCGCCCTCGCGATGCCGTCGACCCCGCTCGTGGTGCGCGCGCTCGGGGCCGCCGGGGACGACCCGGCGCAGCGTGAGCGCGTGCGTCTGCTGCTCGCCGTGCTGTTCCGGCAGTCCGAGCGCTACCTGGAACGCGTCGTCGCCGACCAGGGCTGGACGAGCCCGAGCGGCGTCGCCCGTGACGCCCGCACGTTCTGGAGCGCCGTGTTCGGTGCCACCCTGCTCGCGGACGCCGGGGTCACCGGCGGCCCCTCGGACCTCGACCTGGCGGGGACGATCTCGATCCGTTGACCGGAGCGGACACCGCCGCCGGGGTCTCCCCCGGCGGCGGTGTCACTCGCCGAAGCCGGACCGGACCAGTTCCACCAGGGTGTCGACCGCGGCCCGGGCGTCCTGCCCGGTCGCGTCGATCGACACCGTCGCCCCCTTCGGCAGCGCCAGGGCCATGATCGCCAGCAGGCTCTTCGCGTCCACGCCGTTGACGTGCACGCTCGCGTCGTACTTCGCCGCCGTCTTCACGAACTCCGCGGCGGGCCGGGCGTGGAGCCCGGTCTCGTTCACCAGCTCGACCGACGCGCTGACGCGGTCGGAGCCGGCCGCGTCGTCGACGGGGGCAGCCCCGTCGGCCGGCCCCGTGCCTCCAGGCTGGTCGCCAGACGGATCGGAGGCGCTGCTCGCGTCCGCCTCGGAAGCCGCGGCCGATGCCGCGGCGGCCAGGACCGCGTCGGCGTCACCGCCGGTCTGGGCGGCGACCGCGGCGGCCACCGTCCCCTCGACCAACGGGGCCTGCGACACGTGGACGCGAGCACGGACGTCGTCGTCCAGGAAGTCGAGCGCGGTGTCGGTCGTCAGGTAGGCGGAGCCGAGGTCGCACAGCACCACGACGGCGTCCGCCTCGGCGAGCTCCTCGATGCCGGCGGTGATCGCCTCGAACGAGGTGCCGATCCCGCCGTCGTCCGTGCCGCCCGCGGCGACGAGCGGCACGTCCGCAGCCATCTGCCGGGCCAGCTCGACGGTGCCGGTCGCGATCGCCGCGCTGTGCGAGACGACCAGGATGCCGACGGTCACGCTGCGTCCACCGCTGCGCGCAGGATGTACGCGGTCGACTGCGCACCGGGGTCGCGGTACCCGATCGCGCGGTCGCCGAGGTAGCTCGCACGGCCCTTGTGGGCGACGAGCGGCTCGGTGTCCGCCGCACCCTGCGCGGCGGCGTCGGCTGCTGCGGCGAGCACGGCCTTCGGGTCGTCGCCGGCACCGGCCGCCGCAGCTGCGGCGTCGACCGCGGGGCTCCACGCGTCGACCATCGTCTTGTCGCCGACCGCGGCCTTGCCGCGGGACACGACCCCGTCGCGGGCGGCGGTGAGGACGGCGACGAGGGTGTCCGCGTCGAGCTCGGCCGCGTCACCGGCGGCCTGCGCCGCCTTCAGGTAGGCGGTGCCGAAGAGCGGGCCGGCCGCCCCGCCCACGGTCGAGATGAGCTTCGTCGCGATGGTCTTGAGCACGGCACCCGGGGTGTCGAAGGACCCGGAGTCGACGGCCTCGAGCACGGCCCGGAACCCGCGGTCGAGGTTCTCGCCGTGGTCGCCGTCCCCGATCTCACGGTCGAGCGTGACGAGCTCGGCGCGGTGTTCGTCGATCGTCGCGGCGGTGCGACGGACCCATTCGATGGCCCATGCGGTGTCGAGCGCCAATGCGGTTCCCTTCGTGTGTCCGGCCCGGGAGGCCAGGTTTCGTGGTCCGGTGGTCGAGCGGCCGTCCTCGATCGCTCAGCGTCCCCAGCGCATTGCCGGGGTCTCCACCGGGGCGTCCCAGAGGGCCGTGAGTTCCTCGTCGAGCACCGTGACGGTGAGCGAGAACCCCTGCATCTCGAGGGACGTGACGTAGTCGCCGACCAAACTACGCGTGACCCGGTAGCCGCGGTCGGAGAGGACCTCGGCGGCGCGTCGGTACGCGATGTAGAGCTCGGACAGCGGGGTGCCGCCCATGCCGTTCACCAGGAGCAGCACCGACGACCCGGCCGGGGCGTCGAGGTCGGTCAGGATCGGTTCGAGCACGCGGTCGACCAGCTCGTCCGCCGGTGCCATCGCGATCCGCTCGCGGCCCGGCTCGCCGTGGATGCCGATGCCGAGCTCGACCTCGTCGTCGGCCAGCACGAACGACGGCTCCCCCGCGTGCGGGACGGTGCCCGACGCCAGCGCGAGCCCCATCGACCGTGTGACGTCGTTGACGTGCCGGGCCACGGCGGCGACCGCGTCCAGGTCGTCCCCGCGCTCGGCGGCGGCGCCGGCGCACTTCTCCACCACGACGGTCCCGGCGACACCGCGGCGGCCGGCGGTGAACAGGGAGTCCTGCACCGCGACGTCGTCGTCCACCACGACGGACTCGACGCGGACGTCGTCCATCGCCGCGAGCTCGGCGGCCGTCTCGAAGTTGAGCACGTCGCCGGTGTAGTTCTTGACGATGTGCAGCACGCCCGCACCGCCGTCCACGGCCTTCGTCGCGGCGACGATCGGATCGGGCGTCGGGCTCGTGAACACCGGGCCGGGCACCGCGGCGTCGAGCATGCCGTACCCGACGAAGCCGGCGTGCAGCGGCTCGTGACCACTGCCACCGCCGCTGACGATCCCGACCTTGCCGGAGACGGGCGCGTCGGCGCGGTGCAGGTGGATCGGGTCCTCGACCAGGACGACGTGTCCGGCGTGTGCCCGGGCGAATCCCCGGACGGTCTCCTCGACCACGGCCTGCGGGTCGTTGATGAGCTTCTTCATGCGGTGCCTCCACGGGTACGGGGTCGAACCGTGGCGGTCACACCGCGCGTCGTCGACCGGAGTGCGCCCAATCTACATCGACGACACGGGCAGCCGTCCGCTCCCCGTGCACGTTCGTGCAGCGCCCCGAGGACGCGTCACCGGCTCGGGATCGTGCAGGGGACACTCGTCCTGCACGTTCGTGCACGATGTCGCACTTCGCCCACGAATTCATCGCCGGGCCGGGAACCGCATCACTATGGTTGGCCTCAATCACTCAACGGGGAGTGCGGCGCAGCACGGCCGGACCCCCACCTCACGCACTGGAGGTCACCGATGGACGACATCGGCGTCAAGTTCCTGTCCGAGCTCGTCGGTACGGCGATGCTCATCATCCTGGGTGGCGGCGTCGTCGCCGCCGTCTCGCTGGCGAAGTCGAAGGGCTTCGGAGCCGGGTTCCTGATGGTCACGATCGGTTGGGGCTTCGCGGTCTTCGCCGGTGTCACCGTGTCCTACAAGTCCGGCGGACAGCTCAACCCCGCGGTCAGCCTCGCGCAGGCGATCCTCGGCAACATCACCGTCGGTGAGATGTTCCTGTTCTGGCTCGCCCAGCTGATCGGCGCCGTCATCGGTGCGGTCATCGTCTGGCTCGCCTACAAGCAGCACTTCGACGAGGAGCCCGACGCGGCCGCCAAGCTCGGCGTCTTCTCGACCGGCCCCGCGATCCGTTCCTACGGCTGGAACCTCGTGACGGAGATCATCGGCACCTTCGTGCTGGTCTTCGTCGTCATCGCGTTCACGAACGGTCAGACCCCGTCGGAGCTCGGCGCGATCCCCGTCGCGTTCCTCGTGATCGCGATCGGTGTCAGCCTCGGTGGCCCCACCGGCTACGCCATCAACCCGGCTCGTGACCTCGGTCCGCGCATCGCCCACGCCCTCCTGCCCATCAAGGGCAAGGGCTCGAGCGACTGGGCCTACGCCTGGGTGCCGGTCGTCGGACCGCTGATCGGTGGCGCCATCGCCGCCGGCCTGTCCGTCGCCCTGCTGCCCGTCGTCAGCTGACCCACCCCCACCCCGAAGGCGTGACCGGCCGTTCCGCACGACCGACCGCGCACCGCACCGAACACCCGTAAGGAGCACCAATGGCCGACTACATCGTCGCCATCGACCAGGGCACGACCTCGACCCGAGCAATCGTGTTCGACCACTCCGGTTCGATCATCTCGACCGGGCAGAAGGAACACGAGCAGATCTTCCCGCGTGCCGGGTGGGTCGAGCACGACCCCGCCGAGATCTGGGACAACACCCGCGAGGTGATCGGTCAGGCACTGTCGCGTGCCGACATCACGCGCCACGACGTCGCAGCCGTCGGCATCACCAACCAGCGCGAGACCGCGGTCGTCTGGGACAAGACCACCGGCAAGCCGATCTACAACGCGATCGTCTGGCAGGACACCCGCACGCAGGCGCTCGTCGACAAGCTCGCCGACGGCGACACCGACAAGTACAAGGCCATCGTCGGCCTGCCGCTCGCGACCTACTTCGCCGGCACCAAGATCATGTGGATCCTCGAGAACGTCGAGGGTGCTCGTGAGAAGGCCGAGGCGGGCGACCTGCTCTTCGGCACCACCGACACCTGGGTCCTCTGGAACCTGACCGGTGGCGTCGACGGCGGCGTCCACAAGACCGACGTCACGAACGCGTCCCGCACGCTGTTCATGGACCTCGAGACGCTGCAGTGGCGGGACGACATCCTCGCCGACTTCGGCGTGCCGAAGTCGATGCTCCCCGAGATCGTCAGCTCCTCCGAGGTCTACGGCCACGTCGAGTCCTCGAGCCTGCTGCGCGAGGTCCCGATCGCCGGCATCCTCGGCGACCAGCAGGCCGCGACCTTCGGTCAGGCCGCGTTCGACCAGGGCGAGTCGAAGAACACCTACGGCACCGGCAACTTCCTGATCTTCAACACCGGTACCGAGATCGTCCGCTCCGAGAACGGCCTGCTCACCACCGTCGGCTACAAGCTCGGCGACCAGGAGACGCACTACGCCCTCGAGGGTTCGATCGCCGTCACGGGCTCGCTCATCCAGTGGCTCCGCGACAACCTCGGTCTGATCGGCAGCGCCCCGGAGGTCGAGGCCCTGGCCAAGACCGTCGAGGACAACGGTGGCGTGTACTTCGTGCCGGCGTTCTCCGGGCTCTTCGCGCCGTACTGGCGTCCCGATGCCCGCGGCGCGATCGTCGGTCTGACCCGCTACGTCAACAAGGGGCACATCGCGCGTGCCGCCCTCGAGGCGACGGCGCTGCAGACCCGCGAGGTGCTCGACGCGGTCAACGCCGACTCCGGCGTCGACCTGACCGAGCTCAAGGTCGACGGTGGCATGACCGCGAACAGCGAGCTCATGCAGTTCCAGGCCGACATCCTCAACGTGCCGGTGGTCCGTCCGGTCGTCGCGGAGACGACGGCGCTCGGTGCGGCCTACGCCGCCGGTCTCGCGGTCGGCTTCTGGGCCAACCTCGACGAGCTCCGTGCCAACTGGCAGGAGGACAAGCGCTGGGAGCCCCAGCTCGACGCCGCCGAGCGCGAGCGCACGCTCCGCCTGTGGAAGAAGGCCGTCACGAAGACCTTCGACTGGGTCGACGAGGACGTGCAGTAACGAAGCGGGCGCACGCTCACCGCGTGCACTGAACGCACCGACGGGAGGCCCGGTGCCGGTTCCTGGAACCGGCACCGGGCCTCCCGTGCATCGCGTCTCCTGCGTGCCGTCCGTAGCGTCTACTGCGCGTCGGTCGCGGTCGGGACCGCGACCCAATCAGCCAGTTTGCGCGCACCGGCGCCCGAGTCGATCGCCTCGGCGGCGACGACCAGCTGCTCACGGAAGCGCTGCAGGACCGGCCGGTCGGACTCGTTCGGGTCCTGCGCCAGCCGGAACGAGACGAGGCCGGCCGCGGCGTTCAGCAGGACGATGTCGCGGACGGGTCCGGTCTCCCCCGCGAGCACCCGGTGGACGACAGCGGCGTTGTGCTCGGGGTCGCCGCCGAGCAGGTCTTCCGTCCGGGCTCGGGCGATGCCGAGGTCGCGTGGGTCGAGGTCGTGCTCGGTCACGCGGCCGCCGGTGACCTCCCAGATGTGGCTGTGCCCGGTGGTGGTCAGCTCGTCGAGTCCGTCGTCGCCGCGGAACACGAGCGCCGTCGCCCCGCGCGTCTGGAACACGCCCGTGATGATCGACACGAGGTCGAGCTGGGCGACACCCACGGCATTGGCCTCGCACCGCGCGGGGTTGACGAGCGGGCCGAGGAAGTTGAACACCGTCGGCACGCCGATCTCGCGCCGGACCGGGCCCGCGTGGGCGAAACCGGGGTGGAACGCGTTGGCGAAGGCGAAGGTCAGGCCGACACGCCGGAAGGTGTCCGCGACACGCGCGGCGTCCATCGTGAGATCGAGTCCGAGGGCGGCGAGCACGTCGCTCGACCCGGACTTCGACGAGCTGGCCTTGTTGCCGTGCTTGACGACGGGGACCCCGGCGGCCGCGATCACGATCGCCGCCATGGTCGAGATGTTCACGGTGCCGACGACGTCGCCACCGGTCCCCACGATGTCGAGCGCCATCGGGTCGACGTCGAGCGGAACCGCGGCGTCCAGGATCGCGTCGCGGAACCCGACGACCTCGTCGACGGTCTCGCCCTTCGCGCGGAGCGTCACGGCGAAGGCCGCGATCTGTGCCTGGGTGGCGCGCCCGTGCACGATCTCCTCCATGGCCCATGTGGACTGCCTGATCGTCAGGTCCTCGCGCGCCATGAGCGCGCTGATCACCGCTGGCCAAGAAAGTGCGTCAGGCATGGGTCGATCGTAGTGAATTCGAGAGACCCGCCAGTCGCCTGCGAAAACACTGTCAGTGGTTTCGGTCATAATGGAGGACGTGACTAGCACCTCTCTCTCCAGATCAGCCAGCGGTCCGGCCCTCAACAGGCCGAACGCCGTGGCCGTGGGGACGATCGTGTGGCTGGGCAGCGAGGTCATGTTCTTCGCCGGCCTGTTCGCGATCTACTTCACGCTCCGCAGCACGTCCCCTGAGCTCTGGGCGACCGAGACCGCGAAGCTCGAGGTGCCCTTCGCCTCCGTGAACACGATCATCCTGGTGCTGTCCAGCTTCGCCTGCCAGTTCGCCGTGTTCGCTGCGGAGCGCTTCCAGGTGCACCGGACGAGCTGGAACCCGCGCCACTGGGGCATGACGGAGTGGTTCTTCGTCACCTACGCGATGGGTGCGATCTTCGTCTGCGGCCAGATCTTCGAGTACGCCAACCTCTGGCACGAGGGCGTGACGCTCTCCTCCAGCGCCTACGGCTCGGCGTTCTACATGACCACCGGGTTCCACGGGCTCCACGTGACCGGTGGCCTCATCGCCTTCCTGCTGACGCTCGGCCGCGGTTTCGCCGCCAAGAACTTCGGCCACAAGGAAGCGACCACCGCCATCGTCGTGTCGTACTACTGGCACTTCGTCGACGTCGTGTGGATCTTCCTCTTCGCCGTCATCTACCTTCTCAAGTAGGAACTGGACACCCCCCAGCACATGTTCAACAGAACCAAGTCCAAGAAGGGCCGCCGTTCACCTATGGCGACCGTGTCGCTCATCGTCGTGGGTCTCATGACCACCGGTGGCGCGTACGCACTGTTCAGCTCCACGGCGAACGCCGACGACAGCACGAGCACCGTCGCCGCCTCGAGCCAGTCGCAGGTGAACGAGGGCGAGAAGCTCTTCGCCTCGAACTGCGCCACCTGCCACGGTCTCTCCGCCCAGGGCACGAGTGAAGGCCCGTCCCTCATCGGTGTCGGGTCCGCGTCGGTCGACTTCCAGGTCGGCACCGGCCGCATGCCGATGGCCGCTCAGGGTCCGCAGGCTGAAGAGAAGCCCGCGCAGTTCACGGACGAGCAGGTCGACGCGCTCGCGCAGTACGTCGCCTCCCTCGGCCCCGGCCCGTCGGTCCCGTCCACCGAGCTCACCAACGGCGAGGAGGGCGACGCTGCCGAAGGCGCCGAGCTGTTCCGCATCAACTGCGCCATGTGCCACAACGTGGCCGGCGCCGGTGGTGCACTGACCGAGGGCAAGTACGCCCCGAGCCTCGAGACGGTCTCCGGCAAGCACATCTACGAGGCCATGCTCACCGGCCCGCAGAACATGCCGGTCTTCAACGACCTGAACCTGACGCCGGAGCAGAAGGCCGACATCATCACGTACCTCAAGTACGTGCAGGACAACAAGTCCCCCGGTGGCTTCGCACTCGGCTCCCTGGGGCCGGTCGCCGAGGGTCTGTTCATCTGGATCTTCGGACTCGGCGCGGTCGTCGCGATGACCGTCTGGCTGACCGCGAAGTCCAACTGATCGTCCGTGTCGAACGACACTGAAGGGAACACCATGGCAGAGCACGACGACGAGACGCTGAACTCGTCCTCGGCTGTCGAGAAGCACGGCACGACCACCTCCCCCGGGATCGCGGTCCTCCCCGTCGACCCGTTCGAGAACCCGGGCGAGCCGCCGCACCGCCCGCGTCGCACCGACGTCGACCCGAAGAAGCAGCGTCTGGCCGAGCGCCAGGTCGCCGCCTACTTCTACCTGTCGATCGTCGGCAGCGTCCTGTCGATCGCGGCGTACGTCGCCTTCCCGATCGACCCGAGCGACTTCGGGACGGTCCGCACCGCGAACCTCTTCTTGGGCCTGTCGATCGCCCTCGCGCTCCTCGCCCTCGGCCTCGGCGCCGTCTACTGGTCGAAGTCCCTCGTCGTCGACCGTGAGATCACCGAGCTCCGTCACGGCACCCGCGGCACCGACGCCACCCGCGCCAAGGCGGTGGAGGCGTTCCAGCTCGCCGACAAGGAGTCCGGCTTCAGCCGTCGCAAGCTGATCCGCAACTCGATGATCGGTGCCCTGGCCGCGTTCCCGCTCCCCGGCATCGTCCTGGTCCGTGACCTCGCTCCGGCCGAGGACCCCAACGAGCTGCTCCGCCACACCTTCTGGAAGCAGGGCCTGCGCCTGACGAAGGACCCGACGGGTCTGCCGATCAAGGCCTCGGACGTCACCATCGGTTCGGTGTTCCACGTCATCCCCGAGGGCATGCTCGAGTCCGAGCACATGCTGGAAGAGAAGGCGAAGGCCTCCGTCCTCCTGATGCGTCTCGACCCGAAGGACCTCAACCCGTCCAAGGGCCACGAGAACTGGGGCTACGACGGCATCGTCGCGTACTCCAAGATCTGCACCCACGTCGGTTGCCCCGTCGCGCTCTACGAACAGCAGACGCACCACCTGCTGTGCCCGTGCCACCAGTCCACCTTCGATGTCTCGAACAACTGCGAGGTCATCTTCGGTCCGGCAGCACGCCCCCTCCCCCAACTTCCGATCGCGATCGACGACGACGGCTACCTGGTTGCCCAGAGCGACTTCCACGAGCCGGTCGGACCGTCCTTCTGGGAGCGTGAACGCTGATGACCAGCACCACCACCACCGCACCGAACACGTCGACGAACAAGCCGGCGCCGGAGCGCGGATCCCGCATCATCGGCGGGGTCGCCAACTACATCGACGAGCGCACCAGCATCTCGGGCCTCGTCAAGGAAGTCGGCCGCAAGATCTTCCCGGACCACTGGAGCTTCATGCTCGGCGAGGTGGCGCTGTACAGCTTCGTCGTCGTGCTGCTCTCCGGGACCTTCCTGACGTTCTTCTTCCAGGCGTCCATGACCGAGGTCGTCTACAACGGCTCGTACGTCCCGCTCAAGGGCGTGGCGATGTCGACGGCCCTGCAGTCCACGCTCGACATCTCGTTCGACATCCGCGGCGGGCTCTTCGTCCGTCAGGTCCACCACTGGGCGGCCCTGCTGTTCGTGGCGTCGATCATGCTGCACATGGCCCGCGTGTTCTTCACCGGTGCCTTCCGCAAGCCGCGTGAACTCAACTGGGTCTTCGGCTTCCTGCTCTGGGTCCTCGCCATGGCCGAGGGCTTCACCGGCTACTCGCTCCCCGACGACCTGCTCTCCGGAAACGGTCTGCGGATCATCGTCGGCATGATCGAGGGTGTCCCGGTCATCGGCGTCTGGATCGCCTACCTGCTGTTCGGTGGCGAGTTCCCGGGGACCGACATCGTCGGCCGCCTGTACACGCTGCACATCCTGCTGCTGCCGGCGATCCTCGTCGCGGTGCTCGGTGTCCACCTCGTGCTCGTCGTGATCAACAAGCACACGCAGTTCGCCGGTCCGGGCAAGACCAACGAGAACGTCGTCGGTGTCCCGATCCTCCCGGCGTTCGCCGCGAAGGCCGGTGGGTTCTTCTTCATCGTCGCGGGCATCCTGGCCCTCATCGCGTCGCTGTTCACGATCAACCCGATCTGGAACTACGGCCCGTACGACCCCTCCCCGGTGTCCGCCGGTACCCAGCCCGACTGGTACATCGGCTTCGCCGACGGCGCGCTCCGACTGGTCCCGCCGCACTGGGAGGTCGTGTGGTTCGGCTACACGGTGTCGTTCAACATCCTGGCGCCGATCGCGGTCCTGGTGCTGCTCATTCTGGCGATCCTGCTGTACCCCTTCATCGAGGCGTGGGTCACGGGCGACAAGCGTGAGCACCACATCCTCGACCGCCCGCGCAACGCCCCGACGCGCACGGCGTTCGGTGCTGCTGGCATCACGCTCTACGCCAGCCTCTGGGCAGCAGCCTCGTCGGACATCATCGCGACGCACTTCCTGGTGTCGATCGAACACGTGATCCACGTGATCCAGGCAACGACGGTCCTCGGTCCGTTCGTCGCCTTCTGGATCACGAAGCGTGTTTGCCTCGCACTGCAGAAGAAGGACCGCGAGATCGTCCTGCACGGCTACGAGTCGGGCCGCATCGTGCGGCTCCCCCACGGCGAGTACATCGAGGTGCACGAGCAGCTCGACGAGTACGAGCGTTGGAAGCTCCTGCAGTTCAACGAGTACAAGCCGCTGATGATCCGCCCGAACGCCAAGGGCAAGATCACGGGTCTGCAGAAGGTACGCGCCGGCGTCTCCCGCTTCTTCTTCGAGGACCGCATCGAGCCGGTCTCGAAGGCAGAGCTCGAGGCAGCGCACGCCGCGCACCACGGCCCGAACCTCGAGGGTGGCCACCAGGCTCCCCAGGTCGGCCCCGGCGATCACTGATCGGTAGCGCACGAAGCAACCCCCGTCACGGAGTGGCGGGGGTTTCTTCGTCCACAACGCGAAACGCCGCCCCCAGTTCACGGCTGGTTCACTCTCGCGTGCTGGACTCGTCCAGGACGGTGTGGCAACGTGTTGCACCACGCATCCGCCAACGGAATGAGACCCCGATGGACAGCCGGACGGCCGAACACCCCAGGCCGAACCACTTCCTCCTCCACCTCAGCGACACGCACCTCGTCTCCGGGGACCGCGACCTGTACGGCGATGTCGACTCCGCCGCTCGACTCACGCAGATCGTCGCCGACATCGAAGCGTCGGGCACGCGTCCCGAAGCGATCGTCGTCACCGGCGACGTGGCCGACAAGGGCGAGCCGGGCGCGTACGCCCGTGTCCGCGAGATCCTCGAGCCGGCCGCGCAGCGCATCGGTGCACAGGTCATCTGGGCGATGGGCAACCACGACGAGCGCGGCGCGTTCCGTCAGGAGCTCTTCGGCCTGCAGCCCACCGATCGCCCGGTCGACTTCGTCTACGACGTCAACGGTCTCCGCGTGATCACCCTCGACACGAGCGTCCCGGGTCACCACCACGGCGAGGTCTCCCCCGAGCAGCTCGACTGGCTCGCCGAGGTCCTGTCCGAGGCTGCGCCGCACGGCACCATCCTGGCGATGCACCACCCGCCCGTGCCGAGCGTCCAAGACCTCACCGTCCTCGTCGAGTTGCGCGACCAGCAGGCCCTGGCCGAGGTCGTCGAGGGCAGCGACGTCCTCGCCATCATCGCCGGTCACCTGCACTACTCGACCAGTGCCGTGTTCGCCGGCATCCCGGTGTCCGTCGCCAGCGCCACCTGCTACACCCAGGACCTGACCGAGTACCAGGGCGGCACTCGCGGCCGTGACGGTGCGCAGTCGTTCAACCTCGTGCACGTCTACGGGCGCAACGTCGTCCACTCGGTGGTGCCGATCGGGCACTACGCCACCGTCGGACAGCCCGTCTCCGCGCTCGAGACCGAGGCGAAGCTCGCCGCGCACGGCGTGACGATTCCCGCGGCCGTCGAACCGGCACCGGTCACCTCGAGCATCCCGGTGTTCACGCTCGACTCGGTGCCCGTCTCCCCCGTCCACCGGTAGCGCCGCGCACTTCGAGTGCAGGAGAGGTCGCGTCCGTCATGCGGACCCGACCTCTGCTGCTCACCCCGCGCGGGCGCGTGCGGTCACGACTCCCCTTCACTCCGAGGCGAGTGGTCATGTTCCGTCGCCCGACGGCGCCGCAAGCAACAGTTCGTGACCGCTCGGCGGGCAGCCAACGGGGTGTCCTGACCGCGCGCCGGGGTACGTCCCGACGGCACGCCGGACGGCCGGGAGGCCCGTGGCGGGGCCGACTCGCGCCTCCCGGCCCGCGGAGTGGTCGCGACACACCGCCGGTGCTGCGGCGCGTGGTCACGTTCCGTCGTTTGCTGGCGGCGCAGGCGACGGCCTGTGACCGCTCGGCGTGTGGGTGGCGGGGAGTCGTGACCGGTCGAGGCCGGTTGAGGCCGGCTGAGGCCGGCGAAGGGTCCGAACCCGGTGGCTGGGGTCCGGCGCCGGGCTCGCAGGCTTGCCCGGAGCGCCCCAGCAGGACGCTGGCGCGTCCTAAGCGCTGGGGCGCTCCCACGGCGCGGGGAACGGGAAGTAGCGCTCCAGGAAGTCCGTCACGCGCTGCGTGCGCTCCTCGTCGCTGACCTCCGGGAAGCTGCCGTCGTTGAGGCAGAAGAAGTCGGCGTTCCGCTTCTTCAGCAGCTCGTCGAGCGACCGGAGCCCCGACTGCATCGTGGTGTCGATGTAGCGGACGTCGGCGGTCTCCTGCACGATGGCTCGACCGGTGAGCAGCGAGTAGTAGTGGTACAGCGAGTTCGTCACCGAGATGTTGTCCGCGGCACGGAAGCGCGAGGCTGCCGTCGACGCGAACTCGTCGGCGAACTCGTGCTCCATCTCGGTCATGATCGAGGCGCGCAGGGGCGTCGGGGCGTGCTCGAGGTGCCGGGTGGTCACCGCGCCGAAGCGCTGCTGCAGCAGGCGACGGTTCACGCGGGCGGAGTTCTCGAAACCGCTGCGTGCGGGGTTGTTCGACCCGAGCCCGATGCGGGTGGTGGCGAGGATGAACTTCGTCACCGACCCGGGGCTGAAGAACATCGACGGGTCGGTCAGGCGACCGAAGAACATGTCGTCGTTCGAGTAGATGAAGTGCTCGCTGATGCCCGGGATGTGGTGCAGCTGCGACTCGACGGCCTGCGAGTTGTGGGTCGGCAGCACGGACGGGTCGGCGAAGAACTCCTCGCTGCGGACGATGCGGACCTTCGGGTGCTCGGCGAGCCAGTGCGGCGCCGGGGAGTCCGTCGCGATGTAGATCTGGCGGATCCACGGCGCGAAGGTGTGCACCGAGCGGAGCGCGTACTTCAGCTCGTCGATCTGGCGGAACCGGGCCGGGGCGTCGTCGCCCTCGCCCAGGACGGCGTTCGACTGTGCGGCCTGGCGGGCGCGCTGGTACTCGATGGCGTTGCCGTCGACCCACGAGAAGACGATGTCGATCGGGAAGCGGATGTCCGAGACGTGGTCGTCGAACATGTGCTCGACGGTGCGCCAGGTGCGGCCGTAGCGTTCGATGTCGACGAGGACGAACTCGTCGATCGGGAGGCTCCGACGCATCAGGGCGTTCTCGACGGGAGCGAGGACCTCGGTGTCGGTGACGCGCCAGAACTCGAGCTGGACACTCGTCTCGGCGCCGTAGCGGAGGCGTCCGAGAGGTTCGAGCCGTGGGCGGAACACGCGGAGCACCGGTTCTTCGACGGAGCCGAGTCCGTCGTCCTGCACGAGTACGGCCGGCTTTCCCGGGGGCTTCGCGTAGAAGGGCTCGTTGACGGCCGCGGACATCACGGCGCTCTCGGCGCGCTGGCGGTCACGCTCGTCGAGGGCGATCACCGGGCGCTGGTCGTTGCCCCGGATGAGCAGGTGGTCGACGTCAGCCTCGGTGAGCGCGTCGTCGAGGAACAGCAGGTCCTCGATCATCGACTGCTGCGGCGTGAGGTGTCCGTTGATCAGGGTCAGTCGCCCCTTGCGGACGACGACGTCGGATCGGTCGAGACCGCCGGAGGACGGTCGAGGGTTCAGCAGAGGACTCTCGGTCACCGGCTCGGTCTCGTCGTTCATCCATGCCCTTCGGGTCGTGCGGTCGGGTCCTGTACCCGACCTGCCGATCCTACCGTCCGTCCGACTCGCGGGGCACCTTGACGACGATGCCCACCACGATGAACAGCGCGGCGGCCACCAGCTGCAGCGCCGCCCACACCTGTCCGGGGATCGGCACCGTGACGAGCGGGTTCCAGCAGACGGCGACGGCGGCCATGAGCAGGGCGGCCCACCAGACCTTCCCGCGCACGCTGAAGACGAGCACGATCAACGCGAGCACGGTGACGCCCCAGCGGGCGAAGACGAAGCCCGACGAGTCGACGATGGCGACGCAGGCCAGCAGCACGACCGCCGCGATCATCGACGGCGCCAGTGCCGGGCGGGTGAAGGGCGGCGTGGCACGGGCACCGTTGGCCGGTGCGACGGGTGCGGGTCGAGGGGACCCTGCGGGCACGCCGTGCTGGGACGACCCCACCGGGGGTCGCCCCTTGCGTGCGGCCATCAGTCCGAGGAACCGTCGAGGTCGATCGCCTGGATCGACCGCGACATCGGTGGCAGGTCGCGGACGCGCTCGAGCGCCGGCACCAGCTCCCCGACCAGCGCGCGGTAGCCCTCTTCGGTCAGGTGGAGGCCGTCCTCGGTGAAGCGGGCGTCCAGGTGGTCGCCGTCGGCCAGGGCGGGCCAGGCATCGAGGTACTGCGCGTGGCAGGTGGCGACGAACTGACGGAGGTGCCGGTTGGCCTGCTCGATCTTCGTGGCGTACTCGGCCTGCCGGGGCAGGATCGACACGAGCAGCAGACGCACGCCCGGCAGCTCGCGGCGGAGCGTGACCAGGATGGTCTCGACGTTGCGGACCACGTGCTCGGCGCTGGCGCGGTGGTTGCCGAAGTCGTTCGTGCCGATGAGCAGCACGATCACCTCGGGCTGTTCGGCGACGACGGCGTCGAGGCGCGTCAGGACGCCGTCGGTCGTGTCGCCGCCGATGCCCTGGTTCAGCGTGTGCTCGTCGGGGAGCCACGTGTCCCAGTCACCCTGTTCGGTGATGCTGTCCCCCAGGAAGAGGACGGGGCTGCGGTCGTCGGTCATGCTGCCTCCTCGTGCGCCGGCTCGGGGGTCTCGGTCTGCTGCGTCCGGTTGCGCTGCGTCGACTCGGTGTGGTCGGACTCCCGCTCGGCGGCGGCGGTGATGCGCTCGACCATACCGGGGAAGATGATGCCGTGGAACGGCAGGATGCCGTACCAGTACAGCCGGCCGGCGAGTCCCTGCGGGAAGTAGATCGCCCGCTGGTGGTAGTCGCTGCCGCCGTCGGGGTTCGGTGTGACGGTCATCTCGAGCCACGCACGGCCGGGCGACTTGAACTCGGCACGGAGCCGCAGGTACCGGCCGCGCTCCAGCCGTTCGACGCGCCACCAGTCGAGCGCGTCGCCCTGCTCCAGGCGCTGCTGGTCACGACGCCCGCGGTTCAGGCCGACACCGCCGGCGATCTTGTCCATCCAGCCGCGGGCGACCCAGGCGAGCGGGAACGAGTACCAGCCGTTCTCGCCGCCGATCGACTCGACGACGCGCCAGACGTCCTCGGCGGAGGCACTGGAGTGCCGCTTCCGGTCGTCGACGTAGACGGTGTGCCCGGCCCAGTCGGGGTCGTTCGGCATCGGGTCGGCCGAGGCGCTCGAGAGCGTCGCGCTGCGCCAGCTCGTCTGGACCTGACCGGCGCGCATCTTGTTGAGCGCGAGGCGGACGGCCCGACGGTACGAGGTGAGCCCGCCCTCGGGCTGCGGCACGACGTCGTCGATGTCGTGCTCGCGCTGCACGCACTCGAACTGCAGCGACTCGATGATCGGCGTCGCGAGCTTGCGCGGGATCGGGGTGACGGCGTTGAACCAGTGTGCGGCGAGGCGCGGGGTGAGCACCGGCAGGACCGTGATCGGGCGCTGGGGCAGCTTCGCCTCGACCGCGTAGCCGTTCAGCATCTGGCCGTACCGCAGGACGTCGGGGCCGCCGATGTCGAAGGTGCGGTTGACGTCGGCGGGGACGTCGAGCGCGGCCACCAGGTAGTACAGGACGTCGCGGACCGCGATCGGCTGGATGTGGTTGCGGACCCAGCGCGGCGCGGGCATCCACGGCAGGACGTCGGTCAGGTGCCGGATCATCTCGAACGAGGTGCTGCCCGAGCCGATTACGACCCCTGCCTGGTACGCCACCGTCGGCACGCCCGAGCCGAGGAGGATCTCCCCCACCTCCTTGCGGCTGCGGAGGTGCTTCGACAGCTCGCCGTCCGGGTGCAGCCCGCCCAGGTAGACGAACCGGCTGACGCCGGCCGCCTTCGCCTCGCGCGCCATGGTCTCGGCGGCCTCGCGCTCGGCCGACTCGAAGTCGCCGTCGGCCCCCATCGCGTGGGCCAGGTAGTAGACCGCCTCGATCCCGTCGACGGCGGCGCGCACCGCCTCGGCGTCCTGGAGGTCGCCCTGCGCGACGTCGACCTCACTGCTCCACGGGACGTCCTGGAGCTTCCGGGGATTGCGCACGAACACCCGGACGGAGTGGCCGGCTTCGAGGAGACGAGGGACGAGACGACCACCGATGTACCCGGTGGCGCCGGTGACGAGGACCTGCATGCCCTGCACGCTACGCGGCACGCCTGACGGGTAGGCTTGCCGGGTGGACAACGCAGCCTTCCCCGTCACCGTCGATGCCGTCCGCGGCCTCATCGACCACGCGATCCTGAAGCCCGAACTCACCCGCGCGGACGTCGACGCCCAGCTCGACGAAGCCGCCGCCCACCGCGTCTTCAGCGTCTGCGTCCGTCCGAGCGACGTCGCCCACGCCGTCGAGCGCCTCACGGGCACCGGCGTCGGCGTCGGCACCGTGATCGGCTTCCCGCACGGCACCACGTCCACCGCGGCGAAGGTCGCCGAGTCGCTGCAGGCCCTGGCCGACGGCGCGTTCGAGCTCGACATGGTGCAGAACATCGGCGCCGCGAAGTCGGGCGACTGGCAGCGCGTCGAGCAGGACGTGCGCGCGGTCGTCGACGCCGCCGGCGACACCGTCGTCAAGGTGATCCTCGAGACCGCGTTCCTGACCGACGACGAGATCGTCGCGGCGTCGCGTGCGGCACAGACCGCCGGCGCCGCCTTCGTGAAGACCTCGACCGGGTTCGCGGGCGGCGGCGCGACGGCCGAGCACATCGCCCTCATGCGCCGCACGGTCGGTGCCGACACCGGCGTGAAGGCCTCCGGCGGCGTCCGCGGGCTCGACACCCTGCTCGAGATGGTCGAGGCGGGCGCGAACCGCATCGGCACGAGCGCTTCGGCCCGCATCCTCGACGAGGTCGCGCACCGCGCCGAGACGGGCGCCGCGTCGGCGCTCGGCGACGACACGACGTCCTACTGAACCGACCGGGCTGAGCCGACCGGGCTGAGCCGACCGGGCTGAGCCGACCGGGCTGAGCCGACCGGGCTGAGCCGACCGGGCTGAGCCGACGCGTCCAGCCCACCTGTCCCACCCAGCACGACCACACCACGACCAGGCCGGTGCCCACCGGACGCGGCGACGCGTCGGCGACCCGCACCGTGCCTCCAGACCGCCGCATCGGAGCGCGCATGTCCAGCACCGCACCCCAGTCCCCCGCCCTCGCCCTGGCCGTCGACCTCGGCGGCACGAAGGTCGAGGCCGCGCTCGTCACCGACCAGGGCGTCGTCCTGCCGGCGACCCGGTTCCGGAGCCCCACCGGGCCGCAGCGCACCTCGGACGAGCTGCAGGCCGCCGTCGACGAGGTCGTCACGGCCGCGCTCGGCGCGCTGCCCGCCGACGCGACGCTCGTGGGCGTCGGCGTCGGTTCCGCCGGGCCCGTCGACGAGGAGCACGGCCTCGTCTCCCCGCTCAACATGCCGGTCTGGCGTGGCCACCCGCTGCGCGACCGGATCGCGGCGCTCGTGCCGGACGACGTCCCGGTGACGCTCCGCATGGACGGCCTGGCGATCACCCTCGCCGAGCACTGGGTCGGCGCGGCCCAGGGCTACGAGCACGTCATGGGGATGATCGTCTCCACCGGCGTCGGCGGCGGGCTCATCCTGCACGGTCGCACCGTCAGCGGACCGACGGGCAACGCCGGCCACATCGGCCACGTCGAGTGCGGCGGCTACGACGACCCCTGCGCCTGCGGGGGCACCGGGTGCCTCGAGGCGATCGCCAGCGGCCCGAAGACCGTGGCCTGGGCACGTCGTCAGGGCTTCGCGGGCACGACCGGCGAGGAGCTCTCGGCCGCGTACGCCGCCGGCGACGAGATCGCCGTCGCCGCGGTCCAGCGGAGCGGCCGTGCCCTCGGGCAGGCCATCGCCGCCGCCACGAGCCTGGTCGACCTCGAGATCGTCGCCATCGGCGGCGGGTTCTCGCACGTCACGCCGGACCTGTTCGAGTACGCCCGGCAGGCCGTGGCGGAGCGCGTGGAGTTCGGGTTCGTCACGAAGGTGCAGATCGTGCCGACCGGGTTGTCCCAGGACGGTCCGCTCATCGGTGCCGCGGCGCTCGTGCACCGCGCCGACGTCCTGCGCTGAGCGCGCGCGTCGCGTCCGGCCGCGTCCGATCCGGCGCGCGGCCGTCGGCTGGGTGCGTCGTGGACGCGACCCACGCCGTGGACGTGACCGGCGACCGCCTGGAGGCGCGGTGCGGGCCCGCCACGAGCCTCCCGGCCGGTCCGTCGCTTGTCCACAGGCCTGTCGGTCGCGCGCGCAGGTCGGGCAGGATGTGCGGGTGCCCCGCCTGCGACTGCTGACCAGTGACGACTGGCCGGATCCCGAGCTGCGTGCGGCGGTCCTGGCCGGCGAGCTGGTCGCCGTCGGTCCGTGCTGGGCCTCCCCTGCCGAACCGCAGACGCCGTCGTTGCGCGCCGCCGCTGCCGCATGGGTCCTGCGGGACGCGCGCCTGATCGCCTGCACCCTGACCGCCGCGTGGATCTGGGGTGCGGTGTCCCGGCCGCCGGCGCCGCTCGAGGCCTGCATCCCGCCGCAGGTCCGCGTGCACGTCGGTCCGGACGTCCGCCTGCGGGAGGTCCGCATCGACGTCGACGACACCGTCGAGCTGTCGCGGCTGCGGGTCACGCTGCCGGCGCGGACCGCGGTCGACCTGCTCCGGACGCCGGGGCCGACGGCCGGTGCGTTCGGGGTGGCCGAGGCGACGGCCGTGCACGGGCTGCTCGCGATCGGGGCGGTCACCGCTGCCGAGCTGCAGGCGCGCCTGAGGTCCCTCGGGACGATCCCCATGGTGCGGCAGGCCGAGCGTCGGTTGCGGGGGCTGCCGGATGCGGCTGGGGGCGCTGGCCGCTAGTGCGTCGCGGGTGCGTTCGCCGAGTGGTCACGACACCCCGCTCGCGTTCGCCGAGTGGTCGCGGACTGTCGGTTGGCAGGGTCGCAGTCGACGGTTCGTGACCGGTCGACGGTGCCCGTGCGACGAGTCGTGGCCGGTCGACGGCCGACGGTCGACGGGCGGGAGGGGAGGCGCCGGGCGGGGCTGCCACGGGCCTCCGGTCCGGCGCGTGCGAGCGGTCAGGGCACCCCGCTCGCGGTCGCCGAGTGGTCGCGAACTGTCGGTTGGCAGGGCCGCAGTCGACGGTTCGTGACCGGTCGACGGTGCCCGTGCGACGAGCCGTGACCGGTCGACGGGCCACGGGCGACGGGCAGGAAGGGCCGGGAGGCGCCGGGTGGGGTTGCTACGGGCCTCCGGTCGGAGCGTGCGAGCGGTCAGGGCACCCCGCTCGCGGTCGCCGAGTGGTCGCGAACTGTCGGTTGGCAGGGCCGCAGTCGACGGTTCGTGACCGGTCGACGGTGCCCGTGCGACGAGCCGTGACCGGTCGACGGTCGACGGGCGACGGACGGGCCGCGCGGGGCCCTGCCGCTAGCCGGCGCTGACGCGGTAGACGTCGTAGACGGCGTCGATGCGTCGCACCGCGTTCAGCACGCGGTCGAGGTGGATGGTGTCGCCCATCTCGAACACGAACCGGCTCAGCGCGAGACGGTCGGACGAGGTCGACACCGTCGCGGACAGGATGTTCACGTGGTGGTCGGTCAACACACGGGTGACGTCGCTGAGCAGGCCCGACCGATCGAGCGCCTCGATCTGGATCTGCACCAGGAACACCGACTTCGACGACGGAGCCCACTCGACCTCGATCATCCGGTCGGGTTCGTTCATGAGCGACTTCACGTTGGTGCACGACGACTGGTGCACCGAGACGCCCTGGCCACGGGTGATGAAGCCCACGATCTGGTCGCCCGGCACCGGTGTGCAGCACTTCGCGAGCTTGACGAGGATGTCGGGCGCACCGCGGACCAAGACGCCGCTGTCGCTCGTGCGCAGCTGACGACTGGTGACCTGGCGCGGGAACGCGAGTTCGGGCTCGTCCGTCTCGGTCTCGGTCTGGACGTTGCCGAGGACCTTCTCGATCACCGACTGCGTCGAGACGTGGCCTTCGCCGATGGCGGCGTACAGGGCGGAGACGTCCTCGTACCGCATCGACGAGGCGACCTCGGCGATGCTGTCCTGGCTCATGATGCGCTGGAGCGGCAGGTTCTGCTTGCGCATCGCTCGGGCGATGGCGTCGCGACCCTGCTCGATCGCCTCTTCGCGGCGCTCCTTGGTGAACCACTGCTTGATCTTGTTGCGCGCGCGGGGGCTGCGGACGAACTGCAGCCAGTCCTGCGAGGGGCCGGAGTCGGGGTTCTTCGACGTGAAGATCTCGACGACGTCGCCGCTGGACAGCTGGCTCTCGAGCGGGACGAGGCGGCCGTTGACCTTCGCACCCATCGTGCGGTGGCCGATCTCGGTGTGCACCGCGTAGGCGAAGTCGACCGGAGTGGCTCCGGCGGGGAGACCGATGACCTTGCCCTGCGGCGTGAAGACGTAGGTCTCCTTGGCACCGATCTCGTAGCGAAGGGAGTCGAGGAACTCGCCCGGGTCGCTGGTCTCGGCCTGCCAGTCGGTGATGTGGGCGAGCCACGCCATGTCCTGGTCGTCCGTGGTCGACGAGGTACCGGCGTCACGGCCGGCAGCGCGCTGCTTGTACTTCCAGTGGGCGGCGACACCGAACTCGGCGCGCTGGTGCATCTCGTGCGTACGGATCTGGATCTCGACCGCACGACCCTGCGGTCCGAGCACCGTGGTGTGCAACGACTGGTACAGGTTGAACTTGGGGGTCGCGATGTAGTCCTTGAAGCGACCGGGCAGCGGGGTCCAGCGGGCGTGCACCGAGCCGAGCATGGCGTAGCAGTCGCGCACGGTCGGCACGAGCACGCGGATGCCGACGAGGTCGTAGATCTCATCGAACTCACGACCCCGCACGATCATCTTCTGGTAGATCGAGTAGTACTGCTTCGGCCGGCCCATGACGTCGCCGCGGACCTTGGCGGCCTTCAGGTCCTTCTTCAGGGTGCCGATGACGTTCTGGACGAACTGCTCGCGCTTCGGCTGGCGTTCCTTGACCAGGCTGTCGATCTCGACGTAGAGCTTGGGGTGCAGGACCGCGAACGACAGGTCCTCGAGCTCGAGCTTGATCATCTGGATGCCGAGCCGGTGCGCGAGCGGCGCGTAGATCTCGAGCGTCTCCTTCGCCTTGCGCGTGGCGGAGGCCGACTCGACGAAGCCCCACGTGCGGGCGTTGTGCAGGCGGTCGGCGAGCTTGATGACGAGGACGCGGATGTCCTTCGACATGGCGATGACCATCTTGCGGACGGTCTCGGCCTGCGCGCTGTCGCCGTACTTGACCTTGTCGAGCTTGGTGACGCCGTCGACCAGCATCGCGATCTCGTCGCCGAAGTCGGCCCGCAGCTGGTCGAGCTGGTAGTCGGTGTCCTCCACCGTGTCGTGCAGGAGCGCGGCCGCGATGGTGATCGTGCCGATGCCGAGGTCGGCCAGGATCTGCGCGACCGCGACGGGGTGCGTGATGTACGGCTCACCGGACTTGCGCTTCTGACCGTCGTGCGCGCGCTCGGCGACCGAGTACGCACGCTCGATGAGTGTCACATCGGCCTTGGGGTGGTGCGAGCGGACCGTGCGGATCAGCGTGTCCACCGCGCCGGCCGGCTGGGCGCGCGAGAACAGGCGCGGCAGCAGCGAGCGGAGGGAACCGAGGTTGCCGGTGGTGTTCGGACCGATCGGGCTCGAGGGCCGCGGGGCGGAACCCGGGCGGCTCGGCGCGGACGGCTCTTCGCGGGTGTCCGTCATGATGCGCCTCCCAGGACTCGGTCCGAGAGCTCGATCCGAGCTCGATCCGACAAGACTACGCGTCCCCGGTCAGTGCCCGTGACGCGGTTCGCCCTGGGCGTCGCGCTCCACCGGCGCCCCCGCCTGCTCCCAGGCGAGCATGCCGCCGGAGAGGTTGACGGCAGGCACGCCCGACTGCTCGAGCGCCGCGACGATGCGCGACGACCGGCCGCCGGAGTGGCAGACGATGATGGCCGGCTGGTCGCCGCCGTCGATCTCCTGCCAGCGGTCCACGAACTCCGACATCGGCACGAGCGTGGCCTGGGGAGCGTGGACCTCGTCCCACTCCCCCTGCTCGCGGACGTCGAACAGCCGGGCTCCGGCGTCGATGCGGCGCTGGGCCTCGGCGACGTCGATCTGCTGGATCTCGATGGGCATCAGACGTTCGCCTCTGCCGCGTCGACCTCACGCCGGCGCTTCTCGGCCGCCTGGGTCTTCTTGGCGTCCGACTCCTTGATCTTCGGTTCGTTCTCGCGCAGCTGCGCGTACATCGGCGACGCGATGAAGATCGTCGAGTAGGTGCCGACGATGATGCCGATGAACAGCGCGAGCGAGATGTCGCGCAGGGTACCGGCGCCGAGCACGTACGACCCGATGAAGAGGATCGCCGCGACCGGCAGCAGCGCCACGACCGAGGTGTTGATCGATCGGACGAGGGTCTGGTTCACCGCGAGGTTGACCGACTGCTTGAACGTCCGGATCGATTCCTGCGCGGTGTTCTCGCGCACCTTGTCGAAGACCACCACGGTGTCGTAGAGCGAGTACCCGAGGATCGTCAGGAACCCGATCACCGCCGCGGGCGTGACCTCGAGCCCGACGATGCCGTACACGCCGGCGGTGATGAGCAGGTCGTGCAGCAGCGCGGCCATCGCGGACAGCGACATCTTCCAGGTGCGGAAGTACAGCGTCATGAAGACCGCGGCGAGGGCGAGGAAGATCACGAGACCACGGATGGCCTGCGCGAGCACGTCGGCACCCCACGTCGCGCCGATGAAGGTCGCGGCGACCTGGCTCTCCGGGACGTCGTAGGCCTTCGCCAGGGCGTCCTGCACCTCGGTCGTCTGCCGGTCGGTGAGCTGCCCGGTCTGCACGCGGATGCCGTGCGTGCCGAGTTGCGAGACGCGCGGGATCGACTCCGGGACGACGTCCTCGACGGTCTCGGTGGCGAGGTTCTGGTCGAGCGTCTTGACGTCGGAGATCGTGAACTCCGAGCCGCCGGTGAACTCGATGCCGAGCTGGTACCCGCCACGGAGCCACGGGGTGACGAGCGAGATCACGATCATCGCGAGGGCGATGAGGTACCAGGTCTTCCGGCGCCCGATGATGTCGTACGACCGCTTCCCCGTGTACAGGTCGCTGCCGAACTGGCTGAAGCTGGCCATCAGTCGTCCTTCCCGTCCGGCGTCGAGCCGTTGTCGCCGGAGGCCTGCTGGGCCTTCCGCTCCGCGATCGTCTGTCGGCGCTGTGCCTCACCGGCACTGCGCTGGCGCTTGCCGTCCACGACGGGTGCGCGGAACTGTGCGCGCCCCCGGTAGACGGCACCGAGAGCTGCCGGGTCGAGACCACTGAACCGGTGGCCCTCGCCGAAGAACCGGCTGCGGGCGATGAGCTGCATCATCGGGTGGGTGAAGAGCGCGACCACCACGATGTCGATGAGGGTCGTGAGGAGCAGCGTGAACGCGAAGCCCTTCACGTCGGCGACCGCGAGCACGTAGAGCGTGACGGCGGCGAGGAAGTTCACCGCGTCGGACGCCAGGATCGTGCGGAGTGCACGCTTCCAGCCGGACTCGACCGCGCTCTCGAGGGCACGGCCGTCGCGGAGTTCGTCACGGATGCGCTCGAAGTAGACGATGAACGAGTCCGCCGTGATGCCGATCGCGACGATCAGACCCGCCACACCCGCCAACGAGAGGCGGTAGTCGACACGCCACGACATGATCGCGATCACCAGGTAGGTGAGCACCGCGGCGATCCCGAGCGACAGCACGGTGACGAACGCCAGGGCCCGGTACTGGATGACCGAGTAGATGATCACCAGGATCAGACCGATCAGACCGGCGACGAGGCCACCGATGAGCTGCGCGGTGCCGAGCGTCGCCGAGATGTTCTCGTTCGACTGCACCTGGAAGTTGATCGGCAGCGCACCGTACTTCAGCTGGTCGGCCAGGGTCTTCGACGACTCGGCCGTGAACGACCCGGTGATCTGTGCCTTGCCGTTCGTGATCGCGGAGTTCGTCGTCGGCGCGGTGATGACCGAACCGTCGAGCACGATCGCGAACTGGTTCTGCGGCTGCTGGAGCGAGACGAGACGGTTCGTGACGGTGCGGAAGTCCTTCGAGCCCTCGCCGTTGAACGTCAGGTTGACGGCCCACTGGCCCGTCGACGTGCCCTGCGAGTCCGTGGCGAGACCGGAGGTGGCGTTGCTGATGTCGGCACCGGAGACCTCGACCGGTCCGAGGATGTACTTCCCCGCGCCGTCCTGGTCACAGGTGACCAGGGGCTCGTCGTCGGGCGCCGTGGTGACGTCGTCCGGAGCCGCGCAGTTGTAGTTGGTGTACAGGTCCTGCAGCTTCGGCGTGACCCAGTTCAGGTCGCTCGCGTTGGTCGGCTTCGCGCTCGGCGTCGCGGCGAGCGAGGCCGGCGGCGAGTACGGCGTGGCCGATGCGGTGCCCTTGCCGTCGTCACCGACGGCGGAGTTCGTCGCGGCCTCGGTGAAGAGCACCGGACGGAAGGTCAGCTTGGCCGCTGCCTCGATGCGGTCGATCGTGGCCTTGTCGGGGCGACCCGGGATCGAGACGACGATGTTGTTCGCGCCCTGGGTGTTGATCTCCGACTCGGAGACACCGGTGGCGTCGATGCGCTGGCGGATGATGTTCACCGCCTGCTGCAGCTGCTGCGAGGTGACGGAGTCGCCCTCGGTGTTCTGCGCTGCCAGGGTCAGCTGCGTGCCGCCCTGCAGGTCCAGAGCCAGCTCGGGGACCCAGCTCGCGCCCTGGTACCACTTGTCGGTGTCGTCCTTCGAAGAGCCGGCGAGGATCGACGCGGCGGTGTTCACGCCGGCGAGGATCGCCATCAGGATCACCAACCAGGTGAGCGAGCGCAGCGCCTTCTTGACGGGTGTCGATCGTGCCACCGGTCGTCTCGTCTTTCTGTTCAGGACCGTCGGCACACCGTGCGACGGCAGAGGGAGGCCGCCGGGTCAGACGACCCGGCGGCCGAGGGCGTCAGTCGTCGGACTTGCGCTTCGTGGCGTCGGTCTCATCGACACGGTCGGTGTCGACCCGCTCGCCGTAGACCGGCTCACCGTTGAGCTCGGCCACCGGCTTCGGCTCGTCCTCGGTGGTCGTGGTGGTCTCGACGTCCGACGCGTTGTCGTCGACGACGCGCGACAGGGTCTGACGGTGCACGGTGACGATGGTCCCCGGTGCGATCTCGACGTCAGCGGTGACCTTCTCCTCGTTCACGGAGAGGAGCGTGCCGTAGAGGCCGAAGGACAGCATGACCTTCGCGCCCGGGACCATCTTGTCCACGAGTTCGGCCTGCTGCTTCTTGCGCTTGCGGCTGTTGTAGAACATGAAGGCCGCGAACGCCACGACGATGACGATGAGGATGACTTCTTGACCCATGATGCGTTGCCTTCTCTGGTTGCTCGGTTTCGGGCCGTAGCAGTCTAGGGCACGCCGGTGTCCGTGGCATGTCACCCGACTGATCGGCGGTCAGACGGTGGATTCCGGGTCGTCGAAGAGCCCGGGCTGCCCGCCGTCGCCCTGCCCCGGGGTGAGGCCGAGGTGTCGCCAGGCCCGCGGTGTCGCGATGCGCCCGCGGGGGGTGCGGGTCACGAGTCCGACGCGGACGAGGAACGGTTCGACGACCGACTCGATCGTCTCGGATTCCTCGCCGACGGAGACGGCCAGGGTGTTCAGGCCGACCGGACCCCCGTCGAACCGCGTCAGCATGGTCTCGACGACGGCACGGTCGAGGCGGTCGAGGCCGAGTTCGTCGACGTCGTACAGGTCGAGCGCACCCTGGACCGCGGCCATGCCGTCGGTGGTGCGGTGCACGAGGGCGTAGTCGCGCACCCGGCGGAGCAGGCGGTTCGCGATGCGCGGGGTGCCACGGGAGCGTCCGGCGATCTCGCGCAGGGCGGTCCGGTCGATGTCGAGTTCGAGCAGGTGGGCCGCTCGGATCAGGACCTGCTCGAGCTCGTCCTTCTCGTAGAACTCGAGGTGGGCGGTGAACCCGAAGCGGTCGCGCAGCGGGTTCGGCAGCAGGCCGGCCCGGGTGGTGGCGCCGACGAGCGTGAACGGTGCGAGGTCGAGGGGAATGCTCGTCGCACCGGCACCCTTGCCCACCATCACGTCGATGCGGAAGTCCTCCATCGCCAGGTAGAGCATCTCTTCCGCCGAGCGGGCCATGCGGTGGATCTCGTCGATGAACAGCACTTCGCCCGGCACCAGCGACGACAGCACGGCGGCGAGGTCTCCGGCGTGCTGGATCGCCGGGCCGCTCGACATGCGCAGCGGTCGCCCGGTCTCGTGCGCGACGATCATCGCGAGCGTGGTCTTGCCGAGGCCGGGAGGACCCGCCATCAGGATGTGGTCGGGCGTGCGCTCCTGCATGCCCGCGGCCTTGAGGAGCAGGTCGAGCTGCCCACGGACCTTGCGCTGCCCGACGAACTCGTCGAGCGAGCGGGGACGGAGCGCGCCTTCGAACGCGAGTTCTTCCTGCGACTCGGCGCCGGCGGACGTGATGCCGCTCACCGGCCGGCTGCCGCGGGTCGGAGGGCGGCGCGGAGCAGGGCCTGGGTACCCATCGCGGCGGCACCGGGCTCGTTGGCGACGGCGTCGTCGACCGCGGTCTGTGCCGCGTCTTCGCGCCAGCCGAGGCCGATGAGCGCCGAGACGACGTCGACCGCGGCGGGGTGGACTGCGGTCCCCCGTGCGGCGGCGACCACGGCAGCCTGCTCGAAGGCCACGAGCTTGCCGGAGAGCGCGACGATGATGAGCTTGGCGGTCTTCGGGCCGATGCCGGAGACCTTGCGGAACGCGCCGTCGTCCTCGTTCGCGACGGCGTTCGCGATCTGCGCCGGGTCCATGTGGGCCAGGACGCCCATCGCGGACTTCGGACCGACACCTGATACCCCACGGAGCAGGTCGAACACCTGCAGCGCGTCGGTCGACTCGAAGCCGAAGAGCAGGTGCTCGTCCTCGCGCACGATCATGGCGGTCCGCACGAACACCTCGGACCCGTGGCGCATCGTGAGCGCGTGTGCGGGGGTCACGGTGACGGCGTACCCGACTCCCCCGACCTCGATCACCACGGCCGAGCCGGCGATGTCGATGCAGGTGCCCCGGAGACTCGCGATCATGCTCCGAGCCTAGGGCCGCCCACCGACGACGCCGACCTGCCACGCTGCGGGCGGGCCGCGGCGGCGGCCGCGCGGGCCAGCGGCGAGTCGACGGTGCCGCCCTGGGCGTCCCGCCAGGCGCGCTGTGCGGGGGTGAGGTTCGTGGCACGCGAGCCGGCGGCGTCGGGTGATCCGAGCCTCCAGGCATGGCACACGGCCAACGCGAGCGCGTCGGCGGCGTCGGCCGGCTTCGGGGCCTCGTCGAGCCCGAGCACGCGCGCGATCATGGTCTGCACCTGACGCTTGTCGGCGTTGCCGTAGCCGGTGACGGCGGCCTTGACCTCGGACGGCGTGTGCAGCCCGACGGGCAGGCCGCGGGCGGCCGCGGCGTGCAGCGCCAGGCCGGCCGCCTGCGCGGTGCCCATCACGGTGCGGACGTTCGCCTGCGCGAACACCCGCTCGACGGCGACCGCATCGGGGTGGTGCTCGTCGATCTCGGCGGCGATGCCGTCCGCGATGCGGAGCAGCCGCTGCTCGAGCGGCATGTCCGGCGGGGTGCGCACGACCGTCACGTGGACGAGTCGTGCGCGCCGGTTCGGTGCGACCTCGACGACGCCGACGCCGCACCGGGTGAGCCCGGGGTCCACCCCGAGCACACGGAGCACGGTTACTCGCCCTCGTCCTCGTCGAGCTCGGCCTGGACGTCCGCGGGGATGTCGAAGTTCGAGTAGACGTTCTGCACGTCGTCCGAGTCCTCGAGCGCGTCGATCAGGCGGAACACCTTCCGGGCGGTCTCGGCGTCGACCGGCACCTTGAGGCCCGGGACGAACTCGGCGTCGGCGGAGTCGTAGTCGATGCCGGCGTCCTGCAGGGCTGTGCGGGCGGCGACCAGGTCGCTCGCCTCGGTGATGATCTCGAAGCCGCCGCCCTGGTCGATGACGTCCTCGACCCCGGCGTCCAGCACCGCGGTCATCACGGTGTCCTCGTCGAGGCCGTCCGTCTTCGTGACCGAGATGACGCCCTTGCGCGAGAAGTTGTAGGCGACGCTGCCCGGGTCGGCCATGGTGCCGCCGTTGCGCGACATCGCGGTCCGGACCTCGGCCGCAGCACGGTTCTTGTTGTCCGTGAGGCACTCGATGAGCATCGCGACGCCGTTGGGGCCGTAGCCCTCGTACATGAT
Source organism: Curtobacterium sp. MCPF17_018 (assembly GCF_003234135.1). Classification (NCBI taxonomy): domain Bacteria; kingdom Bacillati; phylum Actinomycetota; class Actinomycetes; order Micrococcales; family Microbacteriaceae; genus Curtobacterium; species Curtobacterium sp. MCPF17_018. Next base: position 45,916 of record NZ_QKSJ01000007.1, read on the forward strand.
CGTCGTGTACTCGATGGTCTCGCCCGTGAGACCCGCACCGCGCTTGACGGCGCGGTCGATGTTGTCGTTGGGGACCGAGGTCTTCTTCGCCTTCTGCACGGCGTCGACCAGGGTCGGGTTGCCGGACATGTCGGCACCGCCCATCTTCGCGGCGACCTCGATGTTCTTGATCAGCTTGGCGAACGACTTGGCACGGCGCTGGTCGATGACCGCCTTCTTGTGCTTGGTCGTTGCCCACTTGGAATGCCCGGACACGGTTCTCCTTGCGTATTGCGGAAAGTCCCGCTCAGTTTAGCGGCCCTGTGGGCCGAACACCGGCCTGGAGGCGCGGCGCGGCTTCCGTCCCGCCGGTGCGGCGGGCGGGCGGTCACGCCTCAGGCGCTGCGCACCAGGTCGAGGAACCGGCGGTGGAAGCGGTCCTCGCCGGCGACCTCGGGATGGAACGCGCTGGCGATGACGTTGCCCTGCTGCACCGCCACGACCTGCCCGTCGGGCAGTACGCCGAGGACGTGGACGTCGTCGCCGCGCTGCTCCACCACGGGGGCCCGGATGAACACCGCGTGCACCGGGGCCTCACCGAGGTCGGGCATCGGGATGTCGATCTCGAACGAGTCGTTCTGCGCACCGAACGCGTTGCGGCGCACGGTGGTGTCGAGCACGTCGAGGGTCCGCTGACCGCTGATGCCGTCGGTGATCCGCGACGACAGCATGATCATGCCGGCGCAGGTGCCGTAGGTGGGCAGGCCACCGCGGATCGCGTCGGCGAGGGGATCGGCGACGCCGAACGCGCGGGACAGCTTGTCCATCACGCTCGACTCGCCCCCGGGGATCACGACACCGTCGAGGGTCTCGATCTCCTCTGCCCGACGGAGCGGCACCACGTCGGCGCCGAGCTCGGTCAGCGAGGCGATGTGCTCGCGGAAGTCACCCTGCAGCGCCAGGACCCCGATGCGGGGCCGAGCGCCGGTCGTCGGACTACCAGCCACGCTCGGCGAGGCGGTGCGGTGCGGGGACGTCGGCGACGTTGATGCCGACCATCGCCTCGCCCAGACCACGGGAGACCTCGGCGATGACCCTGGGGTCGTCGTGGAACGTCGTCGCCTTGACGATCGCGGCGGCACGGGCCGCCGGGTCGCCGGACTTGAAGATGCCGGACCCGACGAAGACACCGTCGGCGCCGAGCTGCATCATCATCGCGGCGTCGGCCGGGGTGGCGACACCACCGGCGGTGAAGAGGACGACGGGGAGCTTGCCGGTGCGGGCGACTTCCTGCACGACGTCGATCGGGGCCTGGAGCTCCTTGGCGGCGACGTAGAGCTCGTCGTCACGCAGGTTGCGGAGCGCCGCGATCTCCTTGGTGATGGTGCGGATGTGCTTGGTGGCCTCGGACACGTCACCCGTGCCGGCCTCGCCCTTGGAACGGATCATGGCCGCGCCCTCGGTGATGCGACGGAGCGCCTCGCCCAGGTTGGTGGCACCGCAGACGAAGGGGGTGGTGAACTTCCACTTGTCGATGTGGTTCACGTAGTCGGCCGGCGACAGCACCTCGGACTCGTCGATGTAGTCGACACCGAGCTCCTGCAGCACCTGCGCCTCGACGAAGTGACCGATGCGGGCCTTCGCCATGACGGGGATCGACACCGCGGCGATGATCTCCTCGATCATCGAGGGGTCGGACATGCGGGCGACACCACCCTGCGCACGGATGTCGGCGGGGACGCGCTCGAGGGCCATGACGGCGGTCGCGCCGGCTTCTTCCGCGATGCGGGCCTGCTCGGCGTCGACGACGTCCATGATCACGCCGCCCTTGAGCATCTCGGCGAGGCCGCGCTTGACGCGGTCGGAGCCGGTGATCGAGGTGCCAGGGGTGCCGGAGGTGCTGGTGCTGTCGCTCATGATGCCGACCAGTCTAGTGCGCCCGGGGCCACCCGTCGGCGACGAGTCGACGCGTCTCGCCGAGCAACTGCGACATCGACTTCGTGCGGGCGATGATCGGGAAGAAGTTCGCGTCCGACTGCCACCGCGGAACGATGTGCTGGTGCAGGTGTGCGGCCACTCCGGCACCGGCGACCTCGCCCTGGTTCATGCCGATGTTGAAGCCGTCGCAGTGCGAGACCTCGCGCAGCACCCGCATCGCGGTCTGCGTCAGCTCGCCGATCTCGCGCAGTTCGTCCGGCGTGGCCTCGTCGTACAGCGGGACGTGCCGGTACGGGCAGACGAGCAGGTGCCCGTTGTTGTACGGGAACAGGTTGAGCAGCACGTAGGCGTGCTCGCCCCGGGCCACGATCAGGGCGTCCTCGTCGGACATCCGCGGGGCTTCGCAGAACGGGCAGTCGTCGTCGTGCCCGCGACCCCGGCCTTCGCGGCCCGCGTCGATGTAGGCCATCCGGTGCGGGTTCCAGAGCCGCTGGAACGCGTCCGGGACGGCTGCACCGGTGGCCGCGTCGCGGATCACCAGCGGATCGGTGTCCGCGCCCTCGGTGCCCGCGGGGGCGGTGGGACCGGCCACGTCGTCGACGTGACCGGTCCCCGCGGCCTGCTCCGGGCCTCCCGACTGTGCCATCAGACCTGCGCGCGCTCGCGGATCGCGGTGAGGATGCGGTCCACGGCCTCGTCGACGGGCACCGCGTTGTCCTGGCGGCCGTCGCGGAAGCGGAAGCTGACGGCGCCGGCGTCGCGGTCGTCGCCACCGGCGATGAGCTGGAACGGCACCTTCGCCTTGGTGTGCGTGCGGATCTTCTTCTGCATGCGGTCGTCCGAGTGGTCGACCTCGGCGCGCACGCCGTTCGCTCGGAGCTTCGCGATGACCTCGTCGAGGTAGTCGCCGTACTCGGCCGCGACCGGGATGCCGACGACCTGGACGGGCGACAGCCACACCGGGAACGCACCCGCGTAGTGCTCGGTGAGCACCCCGAAGAAACGCTCGATCGAGCCGAACAGCGCGCGGTGGATCATCACCGGACGCTGGCGGGAGCCGTCGGCCGCGGTGTAGTCGATGCCGAAGCGCTCCGGCAGGTTGAAGTCGAGCTGCACGGTCGACATCTGCCAGGTGCGACCGATGGCGTCGCGGGCCTGCACCGAGATCTTCGGGCCGTAGAACGCGGCGCCGGCGGGGTCGGGCACGAGTTCGAGGCCGGACTCCTCGGCGACCTCCCGCAGGGTGTTCGTCGCGACGTCCCAGACCTCGTCGTCGCCGACGTACTTCTCCGGGTCCTTGGTGGAGAGCTCGAGGTAGAAGTCGTCGAGGCCGTAGTCGCGCAGGAGCGAGAGCACGAACTCGAGGGTCGTGGTCAGCTCCTCCTTCATCTTCTCCTGCGTGGTGAAGATGTGTGCGTCGTCCTGGGTCATGCCGCGCACGCGGGTGAGGCCGTGGATGACGCCCGACTTCTCGTTGCGGTAGACCGTGCCGAACTCGAACATCCGGAGCGGCAGGTCACGGTAGGAGCGGGGCTGCGACCGGTACGCCAGGATGTGCATCGGGCAGTTCATCGGCTTGAGGTAGTAGTCGGCACCCTGACGCGTGACGTTGCCGTCCTCGTCCTTCGCCTCGTCCATGTGCATGGCCGGGAACATGCCGTCCTTGTACCAGCCGAGGTGCCCGGAGGTCTCGAACAGGTCGCCCTTGGTGATGTGGGGCGTGTAGACGAAGGAGTAGCCGTTCTCCTCGTGCCGACGGCGCGAGTAGTCCTCCATCTCGCGGCGGATGATGCCGCCCTTCGGGTGGAAGATCGCCAGGCCGGAACCGATCTCGTCGGGGAACGAGAACAGGTCGAGTTCGGCGCCGAGCTTGCGGTGGTCGCGCTTGGCGGCTTCCTCGAGGCGCACCAGGTACGCCTTGAGCTGGTCCTTGTCGGGCCAGGCGGTGCCGTAGATGCGCTGCAGCTGCGGGTTCTTCTCGGAGCCGCGCCAGTACGCAGCGGCGACGCGCATGAGCTTGGCGGCGTTGCCGATCCAGCGGGTGTGCGGGACGTGCGGGCCGCGGCAGAGGTCCTGCCAGAGCACCTCGCCCGACTTCGGGTCGACGTTCTCGTACACGGTGAGCTCGCCGGCACCGACCTCGACGCTCTCGCCGGAGTCACCGTCGGACGCCGCACCCTTGAGGCCGATGAGCTCCTGCTTGTAGGGCTCCCCCGCCATCAGCTCGCGTGCCTGCTCGTCGGTGACGACCACGCGACGGAAGCGCTGGGCCTGCTTGACGATGCGGTCCATGCCCTTCTCGATCGCCTTGAGGTCTTCGGGGGTGAAGGGCTCCGCGACGTCGAAGTCGTAGTAGAAGCCGTCGGTGACGGGCGGCCCGATGCCGAGCTTGGCGTCGGGGTTGATCTGCTGCACGGCCTGCGCGAGCACGTGGGCGGCCGAGTGCCGGAGGATGTCGAGCCCGTCCTGCTCCTGCAGGGTGACGGCCTCGGCGGTCTCGCCGGCCTGCACGTCCGCTGCGAGGTCCTTCAGGACACCGTCGACGCGGATCGCGACGACGCCGCGCTCACCGTCGAAGAGGTCGGTGCCGGTCGTGGTCGTCGTCGCGGTCCGGGGCTCGGGTGCCTGGGGAAGCTCGGCGGGCGCGGGTGCGACTGACTCGGTCACGATGATGGGACTCCTCGATCGAAATGGTGCGTCAAGACTAGTGCGAGACGTGCTCGCGTGCGGACGCCCGCGGGCACCGCAGGGACCGTGCGGTCGCCCGCGCTCAGGCCGGGACGGCGCCGAGCGTCGCGACGGGCAGCCGGGGCTCGAGACGCTCGCGCCCGTCCAGGCCGTCGAGCTCGAGCAGGGCGGCGAAGCCGATCGCCTGGTACCCGGCCCGTTCGAGCAGCGTGATGGTGGCGGCACCGGTGCCCCCGGTGGCCAGGACGTCGTCGACGACGAGCACCCGCGTGCCCGCGGGCAGCTGGCCCGGGCGAAGTTCGAGTTCGGCCTCGCCGTACTCCAGCGCGTACTGCTCGCTGAGGACCTCGCCGGGGAGCTTGCCCGCCTTGCGCACGGTGAGCACACCGACCTGGTGCTGGGCGGCGATGCCCCCGGCCAGCGCGAAGCCGCGGGCCTCGATGCCGGCGACGGCGTCGAACCCGGCTCCGACCGCGAACGGTGCCGCGAGTGCTTCGCACACGCGCCCGAACGCGACGGCGTCGGAGAACACCGGCGTCACGTCACGGAAGAGCACCCCCGGCTTCGGGAAGTCCGGCACGAGGGCGGTGAGGCGTTCGACGAGTGCAGCTGCGGTTTCGGTCACCCGCCAACGGTACGGGAGGCCCGGAGTGCGTCCGGACGCCCCGCACGGTGCGAGGGGTGCCCGGCATGGTGCGAGGTTCCGGACGTGGTGCCACCCCGAGGGGCGGTCACGGTGGACGGAACCTCGCACCGAGCGTGCGTGCGGCGCGGCCGGCGCAGGCACCGGCGCGCCGCCGGTCAGCGCCACATCCGCATGGCGGCGCCCTGGGTGATCCAGTCGGCTTCGCGCTGCTGGCGTTCGCGCTCGAGGCGGGCCAGCGTGGCGAGGTCGACCTCGGGCCGCTCCTTGCGGGTGCGTCGGCTCCAGATGATCAGCGACATCCCGACTCGGAGTGCGATGCGGTCGGCGAGTGAGACCCGGCGGCGCACCGCGCGGGTATCGGGTGGACGGGTGGTGGTCTTCGTGGACACGGTGTTCCCCTTCAGGGCACGGCAGAGCTGCCCGGGTGTCGGGCATGACGAATCCGCCCGGGTTGCGGGCAGCAGGAATTGAATGCGTGAGAATGCACTCCGGGATGGTCCGGAAATGTTCGGACAACGATCGCGGAATGCTCGTCGACCCCGAGAGCGTCGCACTGTCCACCGACATTCTTCCGGCGTCGTCCGCGCAGATCGGACGGCACGCATCAACGGGCCGTCGAGCCGTTCAGCAGACGAACGAACCGGTGCTGCGCGAGCCTGATCGGCTCAGCGCACGGTGCCCGGAGGCACAGGTGTCAGGAGAGTGGGACGCCCCGGGTCAGCGGACGCGGAACGGGGTACCGACGCGTCCACGGATTCCACGGAACGGAGTGGTCGTTGTGATCATCATGGTCGGCCCCCTTTCGGTCTCGAGCTGGCGGAGTCGTCCGGGTCGAATGTTCGACCGTTCGCGACGAGTGAACACTATCGGCACCGCAATTCGGAGCGCAACCCCTTTTCCGGAAAACGTCCGGAATTGCATTCCCGAACACCGTGGCGGTCCGTGCACGCCGAAGGCCCGGTACCGAATCGGTACCGGGCCTTCGTGTGCGCGTGCGACCGGACTAGACCGCCGCGTGCTCCGCGACGCTCGCCGTCAGGGAGTCGCCCTCGACGTCGATCCGCACGGTGTCACCCGCGGTGACCCCGCCCTCGACCACGAGGGTCGCGATGCGGTCGTCGACCTCGCGCTGGATGAGCCGACGGAGCGGGCGGGCGCCGTACTCCGGCTCGTACCCGTGCTCGGCGAGCCAGTCGACCGCCGCGTCGGACACCGACAGGAGCATGTCCTGTGCGACCAGCCGGAGCGCCGTGTCCTGCAGCAGCAGGGACACGATCGACGTGATCTGCGACCGGTCGAGCTTGCGGAACAGCACGATCTCGTCGATGCGGTTGATGAACTCGGGACGCATCGCCTCGCGCAGCTTGCCCATCACGCGGGCCCGCAGGTCGTCCTCGGCGTATCCGTCCGTCGCACCGACCGGGGAGAATCCGAGCGCTCCCGAGCGGGAGGCCAGGAACTCCGAGCCGATGTTCGACGTCATGATGACGACGGTGTTCCGGAAGTCGACCGTCCGCCCCTGCCCGTCGGTGAGCCGGCCGTCGTCGAGGACCTGCAGCAGCAGGTTGAAGACGTCCGGGTGGGCCTTCTCGACCTCGTCGAGCAGGATCACCGAGTACGGGTTGCGGCGGACACGCTCCGTGAGCTGGCCGGCCTCGTCGTAGCCGACGTACCCGGGAGGGGCACCGACCAGACGGGACACGGTGTGGCGTTCGCCGAACTCGCTCATGTCGAAGCGGAGCATGGCGGACTCGTCACCGAACAGCGACGACGCCAGGGCCTTCGCGAGTTCGGTCTTGCCGACGCCCGTCGGGCCGAGGAACAGGAAGCTGCCGACCGGACGGCGCGGGTCACCCATGCCGGTCCGGCTGCGCCGCACCGCCTTCGCGATCGCTCGCACGGCGTCGTCCTGGCCGACGACGCGGTCGTGCAGCTCGGACTCGAGTGCGGCGAGCCGCGTCTTGTCGGCCGAGCCGAGGCGGGTCACCGGGATCCCGGTGGCACGTGACACCACGGCGGCGATGTCACCTTCCGTGATCGACGTGTCCCCGGACTCCGGACGGGAGGCGCGGCTCGCGTCCGCCGACGAGGCGGCGGTGATCCGGGCCTCCAGTCCGACGATCTCGTCACGCAGGTCGGACGCTTCCTCGTAGTGCTCCTCGGCGACCGCGCGGTCCTTGCGGGCCGTCAGGTCGGCGACCTGCGCACGCAGTGCCTCGACGTCGACGTCGCCCGAGAGGGCGAGGCGGCGGCGTGCACCGGCCTGGTCGATGAGGTCGATGGCCTTGTCCGGCAGGTGCCGGTCGGTCACGTAGCGGTGCGAGAGTTCGACCGCCGCGCGGAGTGCCTCGGGCGTGTAGACGACGCCGTGGTGCTCCTCGTAGCGCGGGGCGAGGCCGGTCAGGATCGCGACGGCGTCCTCGACGTTCGGCTCCCCCACCGTGACGGGCTGGAACCGGCGCTCGAGCGCGGCGTCCTTCTCGATCCGGCGGTACTCGTTGAGCGTGGTCGCGCCGACCAGGTGCAGGTCGCCACGGGCGAGCCGGGGCTTGAGGATGTTGCCGGCGTCCATCGAGCCGCCCTCGCCGCCGCCACCGGCGCCGACGACGGTGTGGAGCTCGTCGACGAAGACGATGAGCTCGTCGGCGTGCGCCGCGATCTCGTCCATCGCCTTGGTGAGGCGCTCCTCGAAGTCGCCGCGGTAGCGGGTGCCGGAGAGCATGCCGGGCAGGTCGAGCGCGACGACCCGCTTGCCCTGCAGCAGGGCGGGGACGTCACCGTCGACGATGCGCTGGGCGAGGCCCTCGACGATCGCGGTCTTGCCGACGCCGGGCTCACCGATCAGCACCGGGTTGTTCTTGGTGCGACGGAGCAGGATCTCGACGGTCTGCTCGATCTCGTCGGCGCGGCCGATCACCGGGTCGACGTGCCCGTCACGGGCGCGCTGGGTGAGGTCGGTGCCGAACTGGTCGAGCGTCGGGGTGTCGCTGTCGGTGGCCTGATCGGCGCCGACGGCGTCGGGTGTTCCGGGCATGGGGCGCCCCTCTCGTGCTGCTGCCGCGGCCTGCTGGGCGTAGTCCTGCATGACCTGCGGGGTGATCCCGGCGCTGGCGAGCAGCTGACCGGTCACGGTCTCCTGGTCCATCACGAGCGCGAAGAAGACGTGCTCGGGGTCGGTGTAGGTGCTGCCGAAGCCCCGCGCGGCCTGCGTCGCCTCGACGAGGATGCGCTGGGCGGTGCCGGTCAGTGCCGGGCGGCCGGTCTGCTCGGCCAGCGGCTCGTGCGCCATCGGCAGGCGCTGCTCGATCTCCTCGGCGAGTCGCTGGGGGTCGACCCCGGCGGAACGCACGACGGCGTCGAACGGTTCGGTGCGGACGAGCACGTGCAGGATGTGCAGTGCGTCGATCTCGCGCTGCCCCTGCGCGACCGCGTACTCGGCGGTGTGCTGGAGCAGCTCGTGGGTCCGGCGGCTGAGCAGCCGGGTGATGTCGACCGGTCGACCGAACGCGCGGACGCGCTGCTGGTCACCGGTGCGGTGTGCCGCGAGCAGGCGGGCGAGGAACTCGTCGAACGAGTCGTTGCTACCGGTCGGGCCGAACGTCTCTGGCAAAGGGACCTCCTGGGGAACTTGAGTGCCTTCGACTCAATGCAACGCAGGAGGGCCCGGGTCATTCCCGGGCCCGGAAGAAACTTGCGGCGACTCGACTCAGGTCCGCGCGATGGCTGCGGAGACCGCCTCGGTGATCCGCGCGAGGTCCGTCGGCGCCACCTCGATGTCGAATCCGCGACGTCCGCCGGACACGAAGATGCTCGCGTACGACAGCGCCGACTCGTCGAGCACGGTGCGGAGCCGGGTCTTCTGGCCGACCGGGCTGATGCCGCCGACGACGTAGCCCGTGCGCTTCTCGGCGAGGGCCGGATCGGCCAGCGTCGCCTTCTTGCCCCCGACCGCGGCGGCGATCGCCTTGAGGTCGAGCCGGTTCGCCACCGGCACGATCGCGACGGCGAGGGTGCCGTCGACGGAGACGACCAGGGTCTTGAAGACCTGCTCCTCGCGCAGCCCGAGGGCGGCGGCCGCCTCTTCTCCGAAGTTGGTGGCGCTCTCGTGGTGCTCGTACACGTGCGGCGTGTACGGGACCCCGGCCGTCTCGAGCGCGACGGTCGCTGGGGTGCTCGGCGAACCTGCGGTCATGCCGTGATCCTCCCCCGCCGCACCTTCCGGTCCTCGACGGCACGCGGGCGTTACGCTGAACGGACCATGACCGCCGTCCTGCTGCTGCTCCGCGCCACCGCCGCGCTGGTGCTCGGCGACCCGGCCGCCGGGGTGCTGCCCCTGCTGGCGGTGGCGGCACTCGGGCTGACCGCGGTCGCCGTGACCGTCGTCTTCGCCCGGCTGCTCGTCGCGGTGCTCGCGGCCGTCCTCGGGGTCGGATCGGCAGCCGTGTCGGGTCGGTCGGCGGTCCCCGACCTGGTCACCCGGATCGGGTGGAGCCACCCCGACGCCGACGGACACGTCCGCTCACGGGCACCGGGGGTCGCGACCCCGGCCTGACCGCCGACCGGTGGTCGGGCCGCTCGCGCACCCCGCTGACCCACCACTGATCGGAACCGTCATGGACCTGTCCACCCTGCCCCTCGTCGGCCCGCTGCTGCACGGCGGCGCAGAGCTCGTCGCCGCCCTCACCGCGGCGCTCTCCCCCGTCGCCGGCTCGTTCGCCGCGGCGATCGCCGTCGTGCTCCTCACCCTGGCCGTCCGCCTGGTGCTCGTCCCGCTGTCCGTGCTGCAGGTGCGGGCCGAACGGGACCGCCGGCGCCTCGCACCCCGGCTCGCGGCACTCCGGAAGCGCCACGGCCGCGACACCCAGCGGCTGCAGCGAGCGGTGCAGCAGCTGTACACCGACGAGAAGGTCTCGCCGCTGGCCGGCTGCCTGCCCGTCCTGGCGCAGGCACCCGTGGTGTCGCTCGTCTACGCCCTGTTCACGCACGCCTCGATCGACGGCACCGCGAACGCCCTGCTGGAGGCGACGCTCGTCGGGGTCCCGCTCGGCCACTCGCTCGTCGTCACGCTCACGTCGCCGCTGTGGGTGCACGCCTGGGTGGTGCTGGTCCTGCTGGCGGTGCTGGCGGTCGTCGTCGAGCTCAGCCGCCGGTCGAACGCCCACTGGAACCCGATGCCGACGCCGGAACCGGGGGTCCCCGGGGCCGCCGCGACCGCCGCCGTGGGTCGGTACGTGCCGTTCATCACGGTCGTGTTCGCGGCGATCGCACCGCTCGCCGCCGCGCTCTACGTCGTGACGAGTGCGGCCTGGACCTTCGGCGAACGCGCCGTGCTGCGACGGGTGGTCCGCTAGCCGCCCTGGCCCTCCTGCTGCGGTCCCTGGTCGACCGGGTCGTACTCGGTGCCGCGGCCCTGCTCCTCGTCGGCGGTCGGCACGTGGCGTTCCGTGCCGGCACCGCCGGGGCTGGTCGCGACGTAGTCGGCCTCGCCGGACTGGGTGTCGTGGCTGAGCGGCTCGAGGGTCTCGGCGTCGGCGTCGTGCTGCGGCATGGGGTCGGTGCTCATGCACCACGCCTACTCCCTCGTTCTGGGTGCGCGCGCACGGCTGCGCGGTGCCACGATGGACCTGTCCACGCGACCGGCAGAGCGGGAGTGCGCATGGCCCACGACGACGTGGCAGCGGAACGGGCACGGCTAGAGGCCGTCGCCTGGGGAGCAGGATCGAGCCCGGCGGACGCTGCGCGCGCCCGGATCGCCCTGCAGGACCTGGAACGCGGACGGCGACCCCGCACGCGTGCGGTCGCGACGGCGCGGGATCCACTGCCGGGAGGCCCGGATCCGGCCCGCACGTCCCTCCCGTCCGCGACACGGTCGGGTCCAGAGCCCGCGTCCGCGCCCGAGCAGGTGCCCGCGGCCGGTCCCGTGTCCTTGCCCGCCAGCGGGGCTGCCCTGCCTGCTGCAGCCGAGGTGTCGGAGGTGACCGACGGCGGTGGGGGTGACCACTCCGATGACGGGACCGTCGAGGGCGGGGGTGAGCCGGGCCTCCAGGCCGTGCCCACCGCGCGGTCCCGGTGGCGTCGCTGGCTGTGGACGGAGCGTCCACGCGCGTGGATCGCGGGCGGTGCGGCTGCCGCGGTGGGCGTGGCGTTCGCGGCCGGAACACTCGTCGGGACCGCGCGCCCGGACGTCGCCGCGGCGCCGAGCGTCACGCCGACGGCGGGGACGGTGACGCTCGAGCAGCTGCTCGACGTCCCGCAGACGTACGCCGACCAGCTGCCGGGGCCGGTCGCGGCGCCGGTGAGTCTGCACACGACGCGACTGGTCTTCACGAACCGGGCGCTCGACGGCGGGACCGCCGAGACGCCCTGGAACGTCTGGGCCGGCATCGGGACGGACCGGTCGACGATCTGCCTGGTGGCGACGGCGGACCGCATCGAGTCGTCGACGGCGTGCTTCCCGCGGCAGGCGGCACTGCACGGATCGGTGTCGATGTCCGCGCAGTCCAGGAGCGGCACGCTGACGATCGAGCTGCGCGGCGGTGGAGTCCAGGGTCGGGTGACGAACGCGTACTGAGTGGCGGTGCTGTCCCTGTGACCGGAGCTGAGAGTTTCGTTGGAGCGCTCCGATGTATTTGCTGGAGGCCCTCGCGAGCGCCATTCCGTCGTGCAACACTGGAGCAGCGCACTCGTCGTGGAGTCGTACCCACATCATCCACATCCGCCAGCGAGCGCGCCCAGCAGACCCTCCCGGTCACCGCCGTCAGAACGATCGGCATCGTCGCGCGCTCCACCGTGCCTCGCAAGGAGGTCAGCAGCGTGTCCACCAACACCACCACCTCGGCCGTGTCGACCCACACGCGGCCGATCACCGTCACCACCCAGTCGATCGTCGGCATCGCCGTGCTCGGACTGGCCACGTTCTTCGCCATCACCACCGAGCTCATGCCCGTCGGGCTGCTCGGCACGATGAGCGCCGACCTCGGCGTGACCGAGGCCACCATGGGCATCGTCATCACCGTGTACGCCGCGGCCGTCGCACTCCTCGCGCTGCCGCTCACCGCGTTCACCGCGAAGCTGCCCCGCAAGACCGTGCTCGTCGCCACGCTCGTCGGCTACACCGTGTCGAACCTGATGGTCGCGCTCGCACCGTCCTTCGCGGTCGTCTGCGCCGGACGTGTCGTCGGCGGCATCGCGCACGCACTGTTCTTCTCGGTCGCCTCGGCGTACGCCACCCGGATCGTGCCGCCGCGGCTCGCCGGGCGGGCGATCGCCTTCGTGTACTCGGGCAGCTCGCTCGGGTTCGTGCTCGGCGTGCCCGTCGCGACCTGGGTCGCGCAGCACATCGGCTGGCGCCAGGCCGTGTTCTCCGTCGGTGTGGCCGCAGCGGCACTCGCGGTCGTCGCCCTGCTGTTCCTGCCCGCCGTCCGCGGTGCCTCGTCGCCGCACATCGGGTCGCCGAAGGCCTGGGCGCGCACCGGCCTGCTGTCCGTCGTGATCGCCGACATGCTCCTGTTCGGCGGGCACTACGTCGTCTACACCTACATCGGGCCGTACGCGATCGACGCCGGGCTCGACGCCGGCATGGTGAGCGGGGCGCTGCTCGTGCTCGGTGGCACCGGTGTCGTCGGGCTCTGGCTCGCCGGCATGTTCGTGGACCGTGCGCCCCGGCAGACGCTGATCGCCTCGGTCGCCGTGATGGCCGTGGCCTTCGCGACGATGCCGTTCGTGCACGGCTCCCTGATCGGGACGATGGTCGTCGCGGGGGTGTGGATGGCTGCGAACGGCACGACCGGCACGCTCTTCATGGCCGCGGCGATCCGTGCCGGAGGCGTCTCCCCCGACATCGCAGGCGCACTGGTCAACGGGGCGTCGAACATCGGCATCGCCGGTGGCGCAGCGTTCGGCGGGCAGGCACTCGGGATCGTCGGGCTGCAGTACCTGCCGTTCGCCGGCGGCGCGGTGCTGGTCGGGGCGCTCGGGGTCGTCGTGCTGGCGCGCCGCGGGTTCCCGGTGCACACGCACACGCAGGAGCACCTGTCGACCTCGTCCATCGAGGCCATCACGTCGTCGCTCGCGGTCGTCACCACGTCGGTGCCGGTCGTCGGGCGGGCGATCCAGACGGTCACCGGGTCGATCGGCGTCGTCACGGGTTCGGTGCGGCGCCCGCGGACGCGCTGAGGGCCGGCGCGGGCGGCGGCCGGTCGGCGCGGTCGGCGAGGTCGGCGCGGTGGGCAAGGTCGGCGCGTCGAGTGGTCGGTCGGCGCGGTGGGCGCGTCGAGTGGTCAGGACTTGCCGTTGGTGGGGCATCGGGGGCGCCTGAACTGTCGTCTGCGGGCTCGGCGGGCGACGGTTCGTGACCCCTCGGCGTACCCGGGCGGCGCGTTGTGCGACTGCGGCGGACGCGGGAGGTCGGCGCGTCGAGTGGTCAGGACTTGCCGTTGGCGGGGCATCGGGGGCGCTTGAACTGTCGTCTGCGGGCGCGGCGGGCGACGGTTCGTGACTCCTCGGCGTACCCGGGCGGCGTGTTGTGCGACTGCGGCGGCGTGGGAGGTCGGCGCGTCGAGTGGTCAGGACTTGCCGTTGGCGGGGCGTCGGGGGCGCTTGAACTGTCGTCTGCGGGCGCGGCGGGCGACGGTTCGTGACCCCTCGGCGTACGTGGGCGGCGTGTCGTGCGACCTCGGCGAACCCGCCCGCGAACGCCGCCGCTGCGCCCGCCGCGCCCGCCGCCCGGTCAGTCCTGCAGGTGGTCCGTACGGCGGCGGTTGCGCACCGCGCGGTAGGTCAGCAGCGCCGCACCGAGCAGCACGAGCACCCCGGCGGCGATGAGCCCCGGGCCGAGGTCCGCGCCCGTGGAGGCGAGCGGTCCACCGTCCCTCGCCTCGCCCTGGCCGGACACTGGTGCGGAGCCCGACCCGGCGGCGGGGTCGGTCGGAGTCGCCGAAGGCGCGCCGCTCGGCGACGGCGACGGCGCGGGAGCCGGAACCGGAGCCGGACTCGCTGCAGCCCGCACGACGAACGCCAGCGGCGTCGCAGCCCCCGACTCCGGGGTGACGACGGTCGCCGTCGGGGCCCCCTCGACGTCGACCGAGACGGCATACTCGGTCGTGGGTTCCAGTCCGGTCAGGTCGAACGCACCGTCGTCGTCCGTGACGACCGACACGGGATCGCCGGACTGCGGGTCCGTCGGAGCCGCGACGACCTCCACGTCGGGAACGGGTTCGCCGTTCGTGTCGACGACGGTGCCGGGCTGATCGGTCGTGACCTCGGCGGCGGGTGCTGCGGAGACGAACGGCAGGTCGGACGAAGAACGCTCGCCGGCGACGGCCGTCACACCGGTGTTCGACGTCGCCCCGGTCGCCCCCGGTTCGGGCCGTTCGGTCCGGACGGTGTACGTGCCCGCTGCGGTGGCGAAGACGTAGCGACCGTCGGCATCGGTCTGCGTCGCCGCGACCAGGGTGCCCTCGTCGTCGACGAGCTCGACGACGACTCCTGCGCGCACGGGTGAACCGTCGAGCGAGACCACGCCGGCGACCGTCGCGACGACCGCGGCCGGGGCGTCGATCTCGTCGGGGACCGCCGGTGCCGCGTCGTCGTCGCCGGTCGTGATGGTCACGGGCGGCTCGTCGGCGACCGACACGTCGAGCTCGATGTCCGCCGGCAGGTCCGAGCCGGTGTAGGCGCCGTCGCTGTTCGTCGTGGTGTCGAAGAGGACGCCCCCGGTGACCGGGTCGGTGATGACGACCTCGAGGTTCGAGACCGGTCGGCCGCCTTCGTCGACCACGGTGCCGATGACCGACGCGGTGTCCTCCGGCGACGTGAACGCGAAGTCGGCCTGCTGGTCCACGCCGCCCGGCGAGCCTGCCTGCGCGAGGGAGACCCTCGTGGGCTGGTCAGGACCCTCGGCGCCGTCCGGCGGGGTGATCTCGACGCGGTAGTTCGCGATGACCGGCAGCTGCGGGAGCGCGTAGGTGCCGTCGGCGTTGGTCGTCGTCGTGTACACGGTGCCGCGCGGAGCGGTGACGCGGACGATCGCGCCGGGGATCGGCGCTCCGTCGAGGGTCGCCGTGCCGGTGATCGCGGCGGTGCGGTTGGCGAACCAGGTCTGGTACACCGGGAACCCGCTGCGCTGCTGGTACGTGATCGTCAGGCTGGCGAGCGAGACGGTCGGCGTGAACCACGCCGTGGCGCCGGCGGTGTCGACGGCGCCGGTGTTCCCCGTCAGGGTCCGGGTGGCGGGGTCCCACGAGGGCAGGTCCTGCCCGGTGGTGCCGTCGGGGTCCGCGGTGCACGATGGCCCTCCGGCGACGGCGGCCGAGCACGAGTTGTAGGAGCTCTCGTAGCCGAGCTGCTCGGCGGTCGCGGCGCCGCCCCCGGAGAGGGTGGCCGAGATGGTCGCCCGGTCGGCGTCGACGTCGCCGAGCACGAACGACCAGCTCTGCGCGCCTGGCGTCGGCTCCGCGAACGTGTAGGTCGTCGTCGAGGCGCCGGACGTGGGTGAGTCGACGTTCGGCCGCTGGTTCATGTACGTCTGGCCGCGGCTCGTCCCGTAGACCTCGCCGGCCGGTGTCGCGGCGGACTGCCACGTCGATGCCCCGCTGACGACGGTCGACTGCCGGGAGTCGGACGTGAAGGTCGTCTCGGGGAACCCGGCCAGGGTCATCGTGCCGGTGTACGCCCGGCTCGCTCCGCTGAGGGTGAAGGTCCCCCAGTTGCCGACCGGCTCGGCCGATGCGCTGGTCACGCCGCCGATCGCGAATCCTGCGCCGAGTGCGAGGGCCGTCAGCCCACCTGTGACCGCGCTCCAGCGCCGCATGCGTACTCCCCTGCTGTCGGGCCGGAGAACCCGACACCCGCTCAGGCTATCCGGAGGACGCGGCTCGTGTCCGGTGTCCGACACGAGCAAGAGGGCCCCGCCGAGTGGTCACGACATACCGCGCGCCGATCGCCGGGTGGCCGAGAAGTGTCGCCTGGAGGCCCTCCGGACGACAGTTCGTGACCCCTCGACGAACACGAGCGGCGCGTCAGGAACCGCCAGCAGCGCGACCCAGCGCGACCAGGGCGTCGAGCGCCGCGACCTGCCCGGCCACCACCAGCTCCCGCGCCTCGTCGAGCCCGACCCACCGCGCGTCGTCCACCTCGGGCACCTCGACGAACCGCCCCGACCCGCGCGGCAGCTCGAGCCGCACGGTGTTGCTCCGCACGGTGTCGACCGAGAACTCCGACGCCCGTGCCGCGAAGACCCGCACCCGCTTGCCCGACGCCTGGCGGAACTCCCCCAGGTCGGTCAGGTCAGCGGCGGTCACCGGGGCGGGCACGCCGATCTCCTCGGCGAACTCGCGCAGCGCGGTGCCGAGCGGCTCCTCGCCCGCCTCGACCAGCCCCTTCGGGATCGACCAGGCACGCGGCCGGTTCCGCCAGAACGGCCCGCCCATGTGCGCGAGGAAGACCTCGGGCCCGGACGGACCGGTCCGGTGCAGCAACAGTCCGGCGCTCACGACCACGCCCCGAGACTACGCAGACCCGGCCGGGAGGCCCGGATCACCGCACACGCGCCGCGCACCACCCGACGTGCCCGGTTCCACCGCCGGTTCCCCTCGCCCTCGCCGGGAGTACCGTGTGGCGCACGGAGCGCCGTGTGACGCCCCCGGAGGACCTGCGATGGAGGAGGCCGATCGGGATGGACGAACGATGGACGATGGTGACGCTGGCCGCGGACGCCGCGATGCCGCACGACGAGGCGCTGCGGTGGATCGCCGCCCGCGCGGACAGCGGGATCGAGCGGATCCGGATCATCGGTGCCGACCCGGCGATCGAGGGACCCGGACCGGTCGCCGACCGCCTGGCCGAGGCCGCTCGCGCCGCCCTGCCCGGAGCCACCGTCGAGGTGCACCGGCACGCCGGGCCGTTCGCCAGTGCCCTGGTCGAGGAGTCCGACGGCGGTGACCTCCTGGTGATCGGGACCTTCCGGAGCCGACGGGGTTCGACCGCCGGCGGCGACCCGGCGCGCGTCGCGGTCCGCGCGGCCGTGCCGACCGTGATCGTCCCCGAGGGCCCGCACCCGATCGACGGCGACGTGGTGCTGGCCGTCGAGGAACCGATCGACGAACGGGCCGTCTCGATCGCCGTCGCCGAGGCGGTCCGGCTGCACCGACGACTGACGCTGCTCCGGGCGTGGGAGATGCCGGTGCTGACCCGGACCGGGCTCACCGACTTCGCCGAGGACCCCCTGCGGTGGCGCACCCGGAACGCCGAACTGCTGCAGCGCGTCACCGAGGACCTGACCGCGCGGTTCCCGGCGGTGCGGATCCGTCCGCTGCTCGTGGAGGGACACCCGGGGCACGCCATCGCATCGCGCACCCGGCGGGCGTCGCTCGTGGTGCTCGGACGGGGGCACGTGCGGGTGCTGTCCGGCGCACTGCTCCACGACGTCGTCCGTGAGACGGCGGCACCGGTCTGCGTCGTCCCACCGGCGGCCCACACGGACAGCGCGGGGTCCGGACGGGTCAGCCGGCGAGTTCCCGGATCGCGTCGGCCATCTGGTCGGTGAGGTACGCGACACCGCGGCCGTTCGGGTGGAGGGCGCCGGCCTTCAGGTCGATGCGTCGCAGGTCGCTCGAGCCGGTCAGGCTGACGCCGGCGACGTAGCGCTCGTCCCGCGGGGCGCAGGCCGAGTGGGCCTCGGTGCGTTCGAGGACGTCGACGAACCGGACCCCGGCGGCGTCGGCGGCGGATGCGGACACGGCGTCGAGCTCCTCCTGCACGCCGTGCAGGTACGCCACGTCGTCGTCGGTGAAGGGGAAGGTGTCCGAGGGGAACGACCCCGCGAGCGTGCCGAGGTCGAGCGCCGAGCGGAAGCAGCCCTTCGCCGGGGTGTGCTCGGTGTCCGGGAAGATCGCCGGGTACCCGAGGAACACGACGACGGCGTTCGGCGCGGCCCGTTGCACCGCTGCGAGGGTGTCGGCGATCCCGAGCGCGACCCGCGACTGGATCTTCACGCTGAGCTGGTCCTCACCGTCCTGCACGAGCGTGCTCTCGCACGACGGCGCGTCACGTCCGGAGAACACCGGGCCGTCGGCCGAGATCGCCAGGCACGACGCGGCCGTGCCGAACAGGTCCGCGTCGTTGCCGCCGATCGTCAGGGTCACGAGCCGGGTGCGCGACGACAGCGACTCGATCTGCGGGGGGACGCCCTTCAACTGGTGTCCGGTCGTGACGTCCTCGCTGGTGGCGCCCGCACATGTGACGTCGGTCAGGTCGAGGCCGAACCGTGCCGCGAGCCGGTGCGGGTAGTCGCGGGCCGACTGCACGCACGCGCTCGTGGGCAGCCGGGTCCGGTCGCCCAGGCCGTAGCCGGCGGAGTACGAGTCACCGAGGGCGACGTACTCGCTGCCCGGCGGGAGGTCGGCGAGCGGCTCGGTCGGGGCGTCCGGCACCGGGTAGGGCTGCGGGACGGGCCACATCGGCGCCGCCGACGCGGAGTCCACCGGCCCCGGCGCCGCGACACCGGCCACCACCAGCCCGACGACGGCGACCGCCGCCAGGGCGGCGAGCAGCGTCGTACGGGCGGTGCGGAGCAGTTGCGGCCTCCGGGCGGGTGCGGCGGATCGGTCGGTCGGATCGGGTCGGTCGGTGGGGCGGGACGGGCTCAGCGGCGTCCGAGTCGGCGTTCGCCACCGCTGCCGGTGCGGTACTCCAGCCCGTAGTGCTGGAACAGCTCCGGCTCGGTCGCGGCGTCGAGCTCGCCGTCGGTCGAGATCGACGGAGCGTCCTTGACGAGCTTCTTCGGGAACGTCACACGCAGGTGCTTCGGAGCGACGGTGGCGCCGAACAGCGGGACGAAGACGAGCTTCTGGAACCCGACCACGCCGGTGGTCAGGGCGCCGAACGCCGGCTCGGACGTGGCGGTGTCGTAGTAGATGCTCTCGAGCGTGCCGACCTTGTCGTCGGCCGCGTCGACGACCGGCAGACCGATCCAGTCACGGATGTTCGCGGCTTCGAACACGAAGGACTCCCTCCGAGCGTCCGGCAGGTCCGGGTGGCTCTCGCTCGACGCTACCGCCCGGCCGCCTGAGCGGTCACCCGGAGCCGGTCCACCGCGCCGAGCACGTCGTCCGCGGTCACGGCCAGGATCGCCGGGTCCGGGTCCTCGGCGAAGACGTCGCCGCGACGGACCGAGGCGTCGGTGAGCACGATGTGCGGGCCGGTCGCCGGGGGCCCCCACGCCTCGGGCGGCGCCGGGCCGAACAGCACGACCGACGGCACCCCGTAGGCGGTCGCCAGGTGCGCGGCGCCGGTGTCGACCGTGACGACCAGCCGCGCCGCGGCGATCACCGCGGCGAAGGCCTGCAGGTCCAGGGTGCCGGCCAGGACCGCCTCCGGCGCAAGGCCGGCTGCTTCGGCGACGGCACGGGCGCGCACGACGTCGTCCGAGCCTCCTGTCAGGACCACGTCGGCACCGCGCGCCCGGAGCCCGCGCACCACGTCGGCGAAGCGGTCCGTCGGCCAGTGCCGCGCACCGTGGAAGGCACCCACGTGCACGACGGCCGCGTCGGCGACCACCGGCGGATCGGCGGGGCGGTCGATGTGGACCTCGGTCGCGTCCGCGGGGATGCCGTGCCACGTGAGCAGGTCCGCCCAGCGGTCGCGCTCGTGCACGTCGTCCGGCCACTCCGGGCCCTCGTAGCCGTGGGTCGGGTCGGCGTGGCCGATGACCCGACGCGGGGCGAGCGCGGCGACGAGGTCCGAGGACTCCGGGCCGGCGCCGTGCAGGTTGACGGCGACGTCCACGGCACCGTGCGGCACCGCGATCGGGTGGTCGAGACCGTGCTGGGCCAGGTGGACGTCCACCGCCGGCACGAGTTCGACGACCGGCGCCAGCCACGCCGTGGTGGCCAGGGTGATGCGGTGGTCGGGGAACGCACGGCGGAGCGCGTGCAGTGCGGGGACGGCGACGAGCAGGTCGCCGAGCTTGATGGCCCGGAGGACGAGCAGTTCCGGGCGTCCGTCGGAGTCGGGCAGGTTCTCGAGGGCGGTCACCGCCGCGACGGTAGACCCGACACGCTGACGGTCCTGCCGGGACCGCGCTCCGCGGCTCTTCCTGGGGTGGTCCCCGGCCGCTGACCGGTAGTCACGGAGCATGGCCCTCGTACCGGACCGCGTCATCCGCGGCCTGCTCCTCGACCGCGACGACACCCTCGTGGTGGACGTCCCGTACAACGCCGATCCGCACCTGGTCGTCCCCGTTCCCGGTGCCCGCCGCGCCGTCGAACGGGCACGTGCCGCGGGGTTGCAGCTCGGCGTCGTCACGAACCAGTCGGTGATCGCGAAGGGCATGGCCACGCGCGAACAGGTCGACGCCACCAACGCCCGGGTCGACGAGCTCGTCGGCCCGTTCGACGTGTGGTGCGTCTGCCCGCACGACGCCGGTGACGACTGCGCCTGCCGGAAGCCCCGGCCCGGGATGGTCCTCGACGCCGCCGAGCGGCTCGGCATCCCGCCGGAGTCGATCGTCGTCGTCGGTGACATCGGCGCCGACGTGCAGGCCGCCCGGAACGCTGGCGCGCAGGGGATCCTCGTGCCCACCCCGCGCACCCGCCGCGAGGAGGTCGACGAGGCCGACACCGTCGCCGCGGACCTGGACGAGGCCGTCACCCTGGTGCTCGAGCACGTCGGCAGCGTGGCGGACCGGGCGTGAGCGCCGGTCCGCGCGTCCTCGTCGCCCGGCTCGACTCCTTCGGCGACGTCCTGGTCGCCGGCCCCGCGGTGCGCGCGGTGGCCGCCGGGGCCGCGCACGTGACGATGCTGTGCGGACCGCAGGGAGCGCCGGCCGCCGACCTGCTCCCCGGCATCGACCGGGTGCGGGTGTGGGCGGCACCGTGGGTCACCGAGACCGCGCGTCCGATCGACGACGCCCTGCTCGCCGAGTTCCGCGCGCTGGTCGCCGAGGAACAGCCCGACGAGGCCGTCGTCCTGACGTCCTTCCACCAGTCGCCCCTGCCCCTCGCGCTGCTCCTGCGCCTGGCCGGGGTCCCCCGGGTCTCCGGGGCCTCGGTCGACCACCCCGGGTCCCTGCTCGACGTGCGGCTGCGCCCCGGCGAGGACCTGCCCGAGGACCTCCCCGAGCCCGAGCGCGCGCTGCGGATCGCCGAGGCGGCCGGGTTCCGGCTGCCGCCGGACGACGACGGGAAGCTCGCGGTGCGTCACGACGCCGTCCTGCCCCCGCCCGTGGCCGGCCTCGACCGCTACGTCGTCGTCCACCCCGGAGCCAGCGTCCCGGCGCGGTCGTGGCCGGAGTCCCACCACCGTGCGCTGGTCGCCGCCTACGCCGAGCGCGGCGTCCCCGTCGTCGTCACCGGCTCCCCCGGCGAACGCGCTCTGACCGCCGCCGTGGCGGGCGACACCGGCATCGACCTCGGCGGCCGCACCAGCCCCGCCGAACTCGCGGCCGTCCTCGCCGGCGCCGAGGTCGTCGTCGTCGGGAACACCGGTCCGGCCCACCTCGCCGCCGCCGTCGGAGCGCCCATCGTGAGTCTGTTCTCGCCCGTCGTCCCCGCCGTGAAGTGGGCGCCGTACGCCCCGCTCGTCGAACTGCTCGGCGACCAAACCGCACCGTGCCGTCTCAGCCGCGCTCGCGAGTGCCCGGTCCCCGGCCACCCGTGCCTGTCCGGAGTGCGCATCGCGGACGTCCTGGAGGCCCACGAACGGCTCGTCCACCGCGTTTCGCGGACTGATCGGAGAAGTCTGCGGGGCGGCTCAGAAGGCGCTGCGTAGCGTGCGCCACTGCTTCTCCTGCTCCTTCTCCTGCTGCTCCGGCAGCGGCGGGGAGCGACCCCATCGACACCGACCGGAAGGCCCTGCATGCGGATCCTCGTGTGGCACGTGCACGGCGGCTGGATGGACGCCTTCGTCCGCGGCCCCCACGAGTACCTCATCCCGACCACCCCGGCCCGTGACGCCTGGGGACTCGGCCGCGGCGGGCGCGACTGGCCGGACTCCGCGATCGAGATCGACCCGGCCGACGTCGCCGAGGCCGAGGTCGACGTGGTGGTCCTGCAGCGCACCGAGGAGCTCGAGGAAGCCCGCCGTCTGCTCGGTGGCCGAGACGTACCGATCGTCTTCGTGGAGCACAACGCCCCCCGGGTCGACGTGCCGAACAGCCTGCACCCGATGCGCGACCGCGACGACCTGACGATCGCGCACGTGACGCACTGGAACGCCCTGATGTGGGACTGCGGCACCACCCGGACCACCGTCGTCGAGCACGGCGTCGTCGACCCCGGCCCGCTGTACACCGGTGCGCTCGAACGTCTCGGCGTCGTCATCAACGAACCCGTCCGGCGCAACCGTGTCGTCGGCACCGACCTGCTCCCCCGCTTCGCCGAGGTCGCCCCGGTCGACGTCTGGGGCATCGGCTCCGAACGACTGCCGGAGCTCGGCTTCGGCGACCGCGTGGTGGCGCTGGGCGACGTCAAGGCCGATCCCATGCACGCTGCGCTCGCCGAACGGCGGGCCTACGTGCACCCGAACCGCTGGACCTCGCTCGGCCTGTCGCTCATCGAGTCGATGCACATGGCCATGCCGGTCCTGGTGCTCGCGACGACGGACGCGGCCCGCACGGTGCCGGATGAGGCCGGGGCCATCGCGACGGACGTCGAGGAGCTGGTGCGGGCCTCCAGGCTGCTGCTGGAGGACCCGGACGAGGCGCGTCGACGGGGACTCGTGGCGCGGGAGGCCGTGCTCGCACGGCACGCGCTCGGTCGGTTCCTGGCCGACTGGGACGACCTGCTCGGCGACGCCGTCGCGCGCGGTGCGCGACGGAACCGTGCGGCGGGAGCCGCGCTCGAAGGGAGCCTGCGATGAAGATCGCCATGGTGTCCGAGCACGCGAGTCCGCTCGCCGTGCTCGGCGGGGTCGACGCCGGTGGGCAGAACGTCCACGTCGCCGAACTGTCCGGTGCTCTGGCCGACCGCGGCCACCACGTGACCGTCTACACGCGGCGCGACGACGCGTCGCAGCCGGTCCGTGTGCCCCTGCGTCCCGGGGTCGACGTCGTGCACGTCGACGCCGGTCCCGCGCGTACGGTGCCGAAGGACGAGCTGTTCCCGTTCATGGGGACGTTCGCGTCGGTGCTCGCCGCCGAGTGGTTCCTCGACCGTCCCGACGTGGTGCACGCGCACTTCTGGATGTCGGGTCACGCCGCCCTCGACGCGGTGACGCAGGTGCAGGCCCGGACCGGTGGGATGCGGATCCCGGTGGTGCAGACCTTCCACGCCCTGGGTGTCGTGAAGCGTCGGCACCAGGGTGCCGCGGACACCAGCCCGGCCGAGCGCGAGTGGGTCGAACCCGCCGTCGGCCGGAGCGTCGACCAGGTCGTCGCGACGTGCTCGGACGAGGCGTTCGAGCTCAAGGCCCTCGGCGTCCCGCTGCACCGCATCTCCGTGGTGCCGTGCGGGGTCGACGTGTCGCTCTTCCGTCCGGACGGCCCCGTCGAACAGCGCGACCGTCCGCTCCGGGTGCTCACCGCCTCACGACTCGTGCAGCGGAAGGGCGTCGGGACGACGATCGCCGCACTCGCCGCGCTCGTCGAACAGGGCCGTGACGTCGAGCTCGTCGTCGTGGGCGGTGCCGGTGTCGCCGGTGCCGACCTGGTGGACGACCCCGAGTACCAGCGCCTCGACTCCCTCGCCCGGTCACTCGGCGTGCGCGACCACGTGACGTTCCGCGGGCAGCTCGGGCAGCAGGACATGCCCGCCGTCTACCGCAGCGCCGACGTCGTCGTCTGCGCCCCCTGGTACGAGCCGTTCGGCATCGTGCCGCTCGAGGCGATGGCCTGCGGTCGCCCGGTGGTCGCGTCGAGCGTCGGCGGGCTCATCGACACCGTCGTCGAGGACGCCACCGGCCTGCACGTGCCGCCGCGCGACGAGACCGCGGTCGCCGAGGCCGTCGGCGCACTGCTCGACGACCCGGAGCGCCGCGAGGCGTACGGCCGTGCCGGTCGACAGCGCGCCGAGTCCCGCTACACGTGGCAGAAGGTCGCGGCCGACAGCGAGCGCGTCTACGAGCGCCTGCTCGCCGGCGCGACGTCGTCCGCCAGCACCACCGGGCCCGCCGTCGGCCGCTCGCGCACCACTCACGCCGGCCGGGTCACCCGCGCCGCGCAGTCGACGGAGAGGACCGCACGATGACCATCGACCAGCAGACCGGGCTCGAGGACCGCGCCGTCACCGACAGTGCCCGCGTCGTCGTCGACCACGTCGCGGCGTCGGTCCCCGTGATCGCCTCCCTCGTCGACCACAGGGACCACATCGCCGAGTGGGCGGACGACATCGCCGGCCGGCTCGTCGCCGGGCGTCGGCTGCTCGCCGCTGGCAACGGCGGCTCGGCCGCCGAGGCGCAGCACCTGACGTCCGAGCTCACCGGCCGCTTCGAGGGCGACCGACCGGCGTACTCGGCCATCTCGCTGCACGCCGAGACCTCGGCCGTCACCGCGATCGGGAACGACTACGGCTACGACCAGGTGTTCGCACGGCAGGTGTCGGCCCACGCCCGGGCCGGCGACGTCCTCGTCCTGCTGTCGACGAGCGGCAAGAGTCCGAACCTGCTGCGGGCCGCCGAGGCCGCTCGTGCCGTGGGTGCCCGTTCCCTCGCCCTGACCGGGTCCCGGCCGAACCCGCTCGCCGACCTGGTCGACGACGCGATCTGCATCGAGGGGCCGTCCGCCAACGTGCAGGAGGCGCAGCTCGTCCTGGTGCACGCGCTGTGCAAGGCGATGGAGCCGACGCTGCGTCGCGGGGGCCGTCGATGAGCGGGGCTGCTGACGCCGCTCAGCGTTCCGGCGCTGCCGGCGGCCGCGCCGCCGCCCCGCGCTTCCGCATCGCCGTCGTCGGGGACACCCTGCTCGACGTCGACGTGTCCGGCACGAGCGAGCGCCTGAGCCCGGACGCCCCCGTCCCCGTGGTGGACGTCGCCACCGACGACCGCCGAGCCGGTGGTGCCGGACTCGTCGCGACGATGCTCGCCCGCGACGGCCACGACGTCACCCTGGTCACCGTCCTGAGCGACGACGGCCGTGCGCAGGAGATCCGCGACCTGCTCCCCGACGTCACGATCGTCGCCGGGCCGTCCGGAGTCCCCACCCCCGTGAAGACCCGCGTGCGCGTCGTCGACCACGCCCTCGTCCGGATCGACGAGGGCTGCGCGACCCCGCCCGTGCCCGGAGCCACCGACGCGATGACCGCCGCACTCGACGGCGTCGACGCGATCGTCGTCGCCGACTACGGCCGCGGGGTCGCCGCTGCCCCGGCACTCCGTGACGCCCTCACCCGTGCGGCCGAGCACCTGCCGGTGGTGTGGGACCCGCACCCCAAGGGCGCCGCCCCCGTCCCCGGCACCACCGTCGCCACCCCGAACGCGGCCGAAGCACGACGCTTCACCGACGTCGAGGGACACGGTGTGCCCTTCGCCACCGTCGCCGCCGCCCGGCTCGTCGAACAGTGGCAGGCCGGTGCCGTCGCCGTGACGATGGGTGACCGCGGCGCGCTGCTCGCCGACGCGCAGGGCGACAGCCGCTTCGTGCCCGCTCCGTCCGTCAGCGCCGGGGACCCCTGCGGTGCCGGCGACCGGCTCGCCGCGGGCGTCGCCGTCGCCCTGGCATCCGGGGCGGACGTCCCCGATGCCGTCTCCGCCGGCGTGGTCGCGGCGTCCGAGTACCTGGCCGCCGGTGGCGTCACCGCGCTCTTCGCCGACGACGGCCCCGCGCCGCTCGCCGTCCCCGGGGCCGACCGGGACGCCATGCGCCTGGTGCACGACGTCCGCAGCGCCGGCGGCACCGTCGTCGCGACCGGAGGCTGCTTCGACCTGCTGCACGCCGGACACGCCCGCACCCTGTCGGCCGCCCGTGCACTCGGCGACTGCCTGGTCGTGTGCCTCAACTCGGACTCGTCGGTCCGCGCACTGAAGGGCCCCGACCGGCCCATCATGACCCAGGACGACCGGGTCGAGCTGCTCCTGGCGCTCGACTGCGTCGACGCCGTCGTGGTGTTCGACGAGTCCACCCCCGACGAGGCCCTTCGCCGCTTCCGCCCGGACGTCTGGGCGAAGGGCGGCGACTACACCGCGAGCGAACTGCCCGAGACGGCGACCCTCGCCGAGTGGGGTGGCCGCGTCGTCACCGTGCCGTTCCACCCGGGCCGCTCGACCACCCGGCTCGCCGCCGCGATCGAACGCGTCGGCTGAGCGTCCGCTCGCCGTTCCACACCGGCTCGACCACTTCCCGCACCACTACGCAAAGGACATCCATGCCCGTCCCCACCACCCCCATCGGCCGCGTCCTCGTCACCGGCGGCGCCTCCGGACTCGGCGCCGCCGTCGTGGCCGCCGTCGCCGAGGCCGGCGGCACCCCGATCGTCCTCGACCTGCGGATCGACGCCGTCCCCGAGGGCGTCGACGCCGTCGCCGTGGACGTCTCGGACACCGACGCCGTCGAGCAGGCGGTCCGTGACGCCGCCGAGCGTCACGGTGGCCTCGACGCCGTCGTCACCGCCGCGGGCATCGACACCCCCGCCCCGATCGACGCGATCTCGTCCGGCAAGTGGGAGCAGATCGTCGGCGTCAACCTGATCGGCACCGCCTCGACCGTGCGCGCCGCCCTGCCCGCCCTCGAGGCCACGCACGGCCGCGTCGTCACGATCTCCTCGTCGCTCGCCCTGCGCGGCGTCGGCGACGGCACCGCGTACTCGGCGTCGAAGTTCGGCGTCCGCGGGTTCTCGCAGGCGCTGGCCGCCGAGACCGCCGGTCGCATCGGCGTGACCAACATCATCCCCGCCGGGATGCGGACGAACTTCTTCGCCGACCGGACCGAGCAGTACAAGCCCGGCCCGGACGCGCAGCTCATCGAGCCGGAGTACGTCGCGAACTCGATCATCTTCGCGCTCTCGCAGCCGGCCGGCTGCGAGATCCGCGAGCTGTCGATCATGCCGGCGACGGAGCCGAGCTGGCCGTAGCCGCTCGCCGCTAACGGACGGGAGGCGCGGTGCCGGCTGGCACCGCGCCTCCCGTCCGTCAGCGTGTGCCGTGCGCGGCGCACGCTGTGCTCTGGTGCGAGCTTCCGCACGCCGTGCGGGGCCGACGCGTCGCACGGAGTGTCGAACCTCGCATCGGGCGCTCGTGGCGCGGCACGGGGCGGCCTGGAGGCGCGTGCCGGGCCGGCACCGCGCCTCCCGTCCGTCAGCCGGTCGCGTCCACGGCGCGGCGCGCGTCGCGTCGGACCGTGCGGAGCAGGTCCTCGACGTCGGCGAGGACGGCCTCCGGCTCGACCTGGTCGACGTAGGACGGGTCGTGCTCACACCGTTCGGCGGTCCAGCCGACCTGGGTGACGTCCGCGCCGCAGACCGGGCACTGGGTCACGAAGGACAGGTGCACCCGGTGCCGACCGCGGTCGAAGGGCCCGGCGTTGATCACGTTGCCGAACCAGAACACCCCGACCGTCGGGGTGCCGACGGCGACGGCGAGGTGCCGTGGACCGGAGTCGTCGCCGACCATGACGTCGGCCGCGGCGAGGACGTCGGGGAGTTCACGCAGCGGCAGTGACGCGGTGAGGTCGTGGACGCGCTCCTGCAGCTCCTGCGGCAGCGACGCGACGATGGCGGACGACGCCGGGACGTCGGAGTCGTCACCCACGAGCACCACGTCGTCACCGGCGGCGAGTCGGGCGCGGGCGACCTCGGCGAAGCGCGAGGGGCTCCAGCGGCGACGCGGGTCGGTGGCGCCGGGGTGGATCGCGACGAGTCGTCCCCGGACCCCGAGGCGCTGCCGGACCGCGGCACGCGCGGCCTCGGAGACGTGCAGTCGGGGGTCGAGGGTGACCGGTTCGGCGCCGGCCAGCGAGGCCACCTCGAGCGCCCGGACGACCTCGTGCTGGTAGTAGACGTAACGGACCCAGCGCTCCAGGACCTCGGCGTCCTCGGTGGCGGTGCCCACGGTGTGGCGGGCGCCGAGCCGGAGCAGGAACGGGTTCGAGTTGCGACCGCCGCCGTGCACCTGCACCGCGAGGTCGAAGCGCCCGTGCAGCCGGTCGAAGAAGTCCTGCTCGGTCGGTGCGCCGTCGCCGGAGTCCCGGACGCCGGGCACGACGGGGAGCTCCTCGAAGGCGTGGACGGCCTCGGTGCGACCCTCGAGCACCGGCCGCGCCGACGGTGCCCCGAGCAGCGTGATCCTCGCTCCGGGGTACGCGGCGGCCAGGGCCTCGACCGCCGGGAGGGCGAACATCAGGTCGCCCAGTCCCCCGCCGCGGAGCACCGCGATCTCGCTGACACCGTCGAACCGTTCTCCGCCCACACCGATTTGTTGCACAGCTCCACGTCTACCGGTCGGACCCGTCCGGACGCCCAGCAGCGCCCCCGGATGGACGAGAAGCGCGATGCCGTGACCGCACACAGCGGAGCACGAGCACCGTGTGAGGCCCCGCCCGCCTCCGGAAGGACCCCATGACGATCGCACCCCCCGCCGCCGACGACCTCGTGGTGACCGACCCCGTGAACGGATCGATCGCGTCCACCGTGCGCCGCTCGACCGAGGACGACGTCCGCAACGCCGTCGCCCGCGCCCGTGCCGCTGCCGGCGCCTGGGCCCGGACCGCACCGGCCGAGCGCGGTGCACTGCTGCACGCCGCGGCCGAGCACCTCCGTGCGCACGCGCAGGAGCTGGCGGACCTGAACACCCGCGAGACCGGCAAGGTGCCCGGCGACGCACTCGGTGGGGTCGAGGCCGGCATCGGCACGCTCGTGCAGTACGCCGAGCTCGGGCCGGTGCACCGGGGTGAGGCCCTGCGCGGGCAGTTCGGTGCCGCCGACTGGTCGGTGCCGCACCCGCGTGGCGTGGTGCTCGCCCTGACGCCGTGGAACGACCCGGTCGCCGTGGCCTGCGGGATCCTCGGCGCAGCGATCGTCACGGGCAACACCGTCGTGCACAAGGGCAGCGAACGGTGCCCGGCGACGTTCTCCCGACTCAACGCGCTCCTCGCCGAGGTCCTGCCGGACGGCGTGCTCATCGGCGTCGACGGCGACGCGACCACCGGCGAGCAGCTCCTGGCGCAGGAGGGCATCGACGTCTACGCGCACGTCGGCTCGACCGCGACCGGCGACCGCCTGAGCGAGGTGGCCGCGACCACCCGCGCCCACGTCATCCGCGAGAACGGCGGCAACGACCCGGTCGTCGTCGACGCGGACGTCGACCCGGAGTGGGCCGCCGCACAGGTCGCCCTCGGTGCCTTCGCGAACACCGGCCAGATCTGCACCAGTGTGGAGCGGGTGTACGTCCACCAGGACGTCGCCGAGCCCTTCGTCGCCGCGCTCGTCGCCGAGGCGGAGCGCCGCACGGCCGCACCCGCGGCCGAGTTCGGGCCGCTCGTGGACGACCGGCTGCGCGAGCTCGTGCAGAGCCACGTGGACGACGCGATCGCCCGCGGTGCCTCCGCCCGGACCGGTGGCGTCACGCCCGGGGGTCTCGGCTCGTTCTACCCGGCGACCGTCCTGACCGACTGCACGGACGAGATGCTCGTGCTGACCGAGGAGACCTTCGGCCCGATCGCCCCGGTGCGCGTCGTGTCGGACTTCGCGGAGGGCCTCCGGCTCGCCGCGGCCGACCGCTACGGCCTCGCCGCCACCGTGCTGACGAACGACACCGCGCACGCGCTCCGTGCCGCGGCCGAGCTGCCCGTCGGCACCGTCAAGGTGAACGCCGTGTTCGGTGGCGCTCCTGGCGGCAGTGCCCAGCCCCGCGGTGCCTCGGGTGCCGGGTTCGGGTACGGCCCGCACCTGCTCGACGAGATGACGACGACGACGGTGGTGCACCTCGAGGCAGCCCCGCCGCGGCGCACCGTGGAGCCGGAACGCGATGGCACCGGCCCCGCAGCCGCCGCCGGCGCCACCGCGGGCAGCGCTGACACCGTGGGAGGCTCCCGATGACCGCCGACGTCCGGCTGGTCCGTGACCTCGTCGCCACGATCGACGACCGCGAACCCCTCGTCGTCGTCATCGGCGACTGCATCCTCGACCGCTGGACCGTCGGCGAGGCCGAGCGGGTCTCCCGCGAGGCCCCGGCCCCCGTCGTCCGCGTCACCGAGACCATCGCGGTGCCGGGCGGCGCGGCGAACACGGCCGTGAACGCCCGCGCCCTCGGCGCCCGGGTCCGCATGGTGGGCCTCATCGGTGACGACGAGGCCGGTGACGTCCTGCGCCAGCGGCTCGAGGCAGCCGGCGTCGACACGTCGTTCCTGGTCGAGATCCCCGGGGCCCGCACCACGACGAAGTCGCGCGTGGTCGGCGGTGACCGCGTCGTGGTCCGGGTGGACGAGCTGGCCGCGACCCCGACCGCCGAGCACGGCGAACGCCTCGCCCGCTCGGTGGCCCGCGCCATCCGGTGCGCCGACGCCGCCGTCGTGTGCGACTACGGCCTGGGTGTCCAGGCAGAGGACGTCGTGCCGATGCTCGACCGTGACCGTCCCGGCGCCGTCGTGGTCGACGCGCACGACCTGACCCGCTGGGCCGCGCTGCACCCCGACCTCGTCACGCCGAACGCCGGTGAGACCGCGGCCCTGCTCGGCACGGAGCTCGGTACCGGTGCCGACCGCGTCGGCACCGTCGTCGCGGCCCGTGCCGACGTCCTCGCCCGCAGCGGTGCCCGTGCCGCGGTGGTCACGCTCGACCGTGACGGCACCGTGCTGCTCGAGCCGGGGTCCGACCAGGGGTTCCGCACGCGTGCGACGCCCGCCTCGGAGCAGCAGGCCTCCGGCGCCGGTGACACCTTCTGCGCCGCTGCGACCGTCGCCCTCGCCGTGCAGGCCCCCCTGCGCGACGCCGTCGCCGTCGCCCAGGCCGCTGCCGACGTCGTCGTCCGCGAGGCCGGCACGTCCGTCTGCACCGCCGCGGCCCTGCTCGACTCGGTGACCGCTCCGGCGGCGACCGTCGTCGACCACGACGAGCTCGCCACCGCGGTCGAGGCCGCACGGCAGGCCGGCCGCCGCGTCGTCTTCACGAACGGCTGCTTCGACGTCGTGCACCGCGGACACACCACCTACCTGCGGCAGGCCCGTGACCTGGGCGACCTGCTCGTCGTCGCCCTGAACGACGACGACTCGGTGCGTCGGCTGAAGGGCCCGGAGCGGCCGATCAACCCGGCCGAGGACCGCGCCGGCGTGCTCGCCGCGTTGGCCTGCGTCGACCTGGTCACGGTGTTCGCGACGGACACCCCCATCCCGCTCATCGAACGGCTGCGCCCCGAGGTCTACGTCAAGGGCGGCGACTACTCCCCCGAGATGCTGACCGAGACCGAGGTCGTACGCGGCTACGGCGGCGAGGTCGTCATGGTCGACTACGTGCCCGAGCACTCCACCAGCGCCGTCGTGCGCCGGATCCGCGAAGCCGCTGCGCGGTCCGAACCGGACCCGGCACCGTGACCGCCCGCTGGTCCGGGTCCTGGGCGAAGGCCCCCGATCCAGCGGACACGGGCACGGTCGACGTCGACGTGCTCATCCCGACCGTCGGCAGGCCGGCCGAGCTCGCCACGACGCTGGCCGGGCTCGCCGCCCAGACCGACGTCGACCTGCGCGTCGTGCTGAGCGACCAGTCCGCGGACGGGGACGCCGCCAGCGCGCCGGCGGTCGCCGCGATGCTGCGCGTCCTGGAGGCGCAGGGCCGGCCCGTCACGCTCCTCACCCACCCGGAACGGCGTGGCCTTGCAGAGCACCGGCAGTTCCTGCTCGACCACGCCGAGGCAGCCGCGGTGCTGTTCCTCGACGACGACGTCTGGCTCGAGCCGGGGTCGATCGCGCGGCTGCTCGACGCGCTGCGCACCCTGGGCTGCGGGTTCGTCGGCAGCGCCGTGCAGGGGTTGTCCTACCTGCAGGACCGCCGTCCGCACGAGACCTCGGTGTTCGAGCGGTGGGACGGCCCCGTCGTGCCCGAGGTGGTGCGCCGCGGGACCCCCGGCTTCGACCGCTGGTCCCTGCACAACGCCGCGAACCCGACGCACGTCGCCGCCGACCTCGACCTGCACCCCGGCGAGTGGGTGCCCTACCGCGTCGCGTGGGTCGGTGCCTGCGCGCTGTACGACCGTCGTGCGCTCGAGGAGGTCGGGGGCTTCCGGTTCTGGGACACCCTGCCACCCGAGCACGCCGGCGAGGACGTCGTCGCGCAGTGGCGGGTGATGGAACGCTTCGGCGGTGCGGGCATCATGCCCTCGGGAGCCGTGCACCTGGAGGCCCCGACCACCGTCGTCGACCGCCGGGTGGACGCACCTGACGTGGTGTTCGCGGACGGGAACGTCATACCGCGGTAGGGGGTGGTCGAGACCGCCGCGGGATGGCAGCCGCGCGCCGGCTCCGTAGCGTCGTCCTCGTCGACGAGTTCCGTCGGCGGGAGGGAGCACCCCGTGTTCGACCAGATCACCCCGCTCGTCGTCGAGCTGGCCGCGAGTCCGCTCGTCTACGTCGTCCTCTTCGCCCTGTGCCTGGTGGACGGCTTCTTCCCGCCGGTGCCGAGCGAGTCCGCCCTGGTCGCGATCGCCGCCATCGCCGCGACGTCCGGACAGCCCGTCCTCGCCGTGGTGCTCGTCGTCGCCGCCCTCGGAGCGATCGCGGGCGACTCGATCGCGTACTGGATCGGGCGCCGGATCGGGTTCGCCCGGCTGACCCGATCGAAGCGACCACGGATCGCGGCGGCCTTCGCGTTCGCCGAGCGGCAGATGCAGCGCCGGTCCGCCAGCCTCATCCTGACCGGGCGCTTCATCCCGGTCGGCCGGGTCGCCGTCAACACCACGGCCGGCGCGACCGGCCTGCCCTACCGCCGGTTCCTCGCGATCAGCGCGATCGCGGGGCTGGCGTGGTCGGCGGTGTCGATCGGCATCGCCCTCGCCGCGTCGAGCGTGCTGCACGAACCGATCGTCGCGGCCCTGGTGTCGATGGTGGTCGCCGCCGCGCTCGGGATCGCGGTCGACCGGGTGCTCGGTACCATCAGCCGCAGGCGTGACGCCCGCGAGGCCCGCGCCGCAGCCACACCCGACACCGCACGAGCCGACGCCGCGCCCGGACTCACCGATGCCGCGCCCGCCACCGCCCCCGCACCCTGCCTCGCCCGAACCGGAGAGATCGCCCGCCCGTGACCGTCGTCCCGAAGCCCCGCCCCAGCTGGGTCCGGCCTGCCGTGCAGATCGGCTTCGTCCTCGTCGTGGTGTCCCTGTTCGCCGTCGCGGCACCCGTGACCGCGGTGTTCTACGGCGTCCCCGTGCCGCTCGCGATGCTCGTGACCGCCGTGTTGTCAGCGAGCGTCGGCCTCGCACCGCTCGTCCCCCGCACGGCGTCGGTCGCGCACCTCGCCGCCCTCGCCGGCCTCGGGATCCTGACGGCACCCGGCACCGTCGGCCCCTGGCCGGTCTCGGTCACGAGCATCATCGGGCTGAGCGTGCTGCTCGTGGTCTTGGGCGTCCGCACCACCTGGCGGCTCACCGCGGTGGTCTGGGTCGCGGCGACGCTGCTCACCCTGCTGCTCATCGGCGTGACGCCCGACCGGTGGGGGCAGGTCGACGTCTGGGCGACGAGCTTCGTGGTGAGTGCCGGCGACACCCTCGTCGTGGCTGCCGCGGCGGTCGTCATCGGGCAGCGCCGGACCGTGCGCGAGGAGCTCGCCGCCGCCCGCCGCGACACCGAGCTCGAGCAGGCCCGACGGCGGAGCGTCGAGGAGCGCTCCCGGATCGCCCGTGAGCTCCACGACGTGGTCGCCCACAGCATGTCCGTCGTGCACATGCAGGCCGAGTCCGCCCCGTACCGCGTCGCGGACCTGCCGCCGGAGGCCCGCACCGAGTTCGCGGCCATCGCCGAGACCTCGCGCACGGCACTGCGGGAGATGCGGCAGCTCCTCGGCACCCTGCGTGGCGACGCCGACGCCGAGCGCGCACCGCAGCCGCGGCTCGCCGACCTGCCCGCGCTGGCGAACGCCACCCGCGCGGCCGGCATCCCCGTCGACCTCCGACTCGACCAGGGGATCGTCGACGACGTCGACCGGCTCGCACAGCTCACCGTGTACCGGGTCGTGCAGGAGGCGCTCGGCAACGTGGCCCGGCACGCGCCCGGCGCGACCACCGTCGTGACGGTCGGGAGGCACGGGTCGGCCCTCACGGTCGAGGTCGCCAACACCGCGCCACCGGTCGGCAGCGTGCCCGGTGCGCCGCCGGACGACGGTGGCTTCGGCCTGGCGGGGATGCGCGAGCGCGTCGCCGCGCTCCGCGGCACGATCGATCACGGGCCGGACCCGGCCGGCGGCTTCCGTGTCGCCGTGCGTCTGCCCACCCAGCCCGCCGCGACCACGTCGCAGCCGACGGCCGACGGAGGAAGCCGATGACGCGGGTGATGGTGGTGGACGACCAGCAGATGTTCCGTGTCGGACTGCGGGCGATCCTCCAGGCCCAGGACGACGTCGAGGTCGTCGGCGAGGCCGCGAACGGTGCCGAAGCGGTCGTGATGGCGATCCGACTCCGGCCGGACGTGATCCTGATGGACGTCCGGATGCCGGAGCTCGACGGGATCGAGGCGACCCGGCGGATCACCGCGGCACCCGCGGAGTCGCCCGTCCGCGTGGTGATGCTCACGACGTTCGACATCGACGACTACGTGTTCGACGCGCTGCGTGCCGGGGCGAGCGGGTTCCTGCTCAAGGACGCGAGCGCCGAGGAGCTCGTGCAGGCCGTCCGGACCGTCGCAGCCGGCGACTCCCTGCTCGCACCGAGGGTGACCCGGCACCTCGTCGAGGCCTTCGTCGCCGGCCCGCAGCCGGCGGCCGCGCGGACCGAGGTGCTCGACGTGCTGACCGACCGGGAGCGTGACGTGTTCCTGCTGATGGCGCGGGGGCGGTCGAACGGGGAGATCGCGGTGGAGCTGTTCATCGCGGAGCAGACCGTGAAGACCCACGTCGGCCGCGTCCTGGCGAAACTGCAGCTGCGGGACCGGGTGCACGCCGTCGTGCTGGCCTACGAGAGCGGGCTGGTCATGCCGTCCGCGTGAGGTGCGGGCCCGAGACGCGACCACAGACGGACGGGAGGCCCGGTGCCAGCTGGCACCGGGCCTCCCGCCAGAGGTGTGGTCGCGACTCAGGCGGCGAGGTGCGCCTGCAGGAACCAGCGGTCCTTGGTCAGCGCACGCTCGATCTCGATCGCGACGTCCTGGCTGTTGAGGTCGACCTCGTCGAGGCCGTCGACCGCACGGCGGACCTGCAGCAGCGCGGCGTCGATCTGGGCGATCACCTCGGTGATGGTGACGTCCGAGTTCTGGAAGCCCTGCGACAGCGGCGGCAGGGTGGTGTTCGCGGCGACGGTCGCGATGCGCGAGTCGACCGGCAGGCCGAGGGCGACGATGCGCTCCGCAGCCTTGTCCGCGTAGTCCTGCGCGTGCTCGACGATCTCGTCGAGGAGTTCGTGCACGCCGACGAAGTTGCGGCCACGGACGTGCCAGTGCGCCTGCTTGCCGTTGACGACGAGCGCCTCGAGGTCGATGACGACGGGGGCGAGGAACTGGGCGACCCCGGCTGCGAGCTCCGGCGTGGTCGAGAACGGGGACGTGGTGCTGGGGGTGGTGGTGCTGCTCTGCGTGGTCATGTCGTTTCCTCCTCCGTCGTGGCTACACCCGCGTGCCTGGCCCTGTCCGGACCGACGCGGTGCTGCCGATGGTCACAACCATGCCCGCCTCTTTTGCATGCCGCAAGGAAGAGCAGGCTGCCCTTACCCGCCGTACTCGACCTGGACCTGCTGGCCGGCGTCGGTGAGTTCGAGCTGCACCATGGACCGTGCGCGCTCGATCCACGGGCTGTCCGCACACCCGATCCACACCGAGGTGCGGGGCTCGCAGCCCGTCACGCACCACTCGGCGGCCCACCCGGTCAGGGCGTGGGCGAGGGCTTCGCCGTGGTCCGCGAAGACCAGCGGGGCGACGGCCGAGCTGCGGGCGCTCCGGACCAGCCAGGTCACGGTGACGCGCGGCGGGGCCGGCAGGATGCGGATCTGCTCGTCGAGGGCGACCTCGACGAAGACCTGCCCGTACGCGTTCTCGGGGAGTTCCTCGAGCTGGCGGTGGATCTCGACGAGGTCCTCGGCACCGCCCGCGATGAGGATGCGTTCGCTGGGCTGTCGCCGGGTCCGTGCCATGTGGCAACGGTAAGGGAAGCCTTACCTCATCACAAGGGGGAACGACCGGTTCCGGCGATGTCCACAGCGGGCACACTGAGTTCGTGCGACAGGAACCGCCACATCCACGACAGGGCGACCGTGTTCGTCAGCCCCGGGACGCCCTGGGCGATCTGGGTCGCGACGCCGTCGCTGTACGCGGCGAGCTGCAGCGCGACGGTGTCGGCGTCCACCGTGTCCCCGTGCCCGTCCCGTTCGCCGGCCCCGTCCGCGGTGGCCCCGAACACCCCGGCGTCCACCCCGCGCCGGATCACCCGCACCAGGCACGCCTCCCAGACGCGGATGCGTTCGGCGTACTCGGCGGCGACCTCGGGCCGCCGGACCACCGCGGTCCAGTAGTCGGACCAGATCCGCCAGTGCTGCCGGACCTGCTCGGTGTCGCCGAACAGCGGGGCCACGAGCATCCGCAGCCCCACCAGCACGTCGGGTTCGGCGTCGACGGCCGCGACGATGGCGCCGTAGAAGCGCTCGGTCTCGAGCACCACGACCTCGTTGAGGATCTCCGCGACGCTGCCGAAGTGGTAGGTCACGGTGCCGACGGAGACGCCGGCCTCGGCCGCGATGTCGCGCAGTCCGGTGGCACCGACGCCGTTCCGGACGATCACCGCGCGGGCGGCCTCGACGATCATCGCGCGTCGGACCTCCGGGCGCTGCCGGACGCGTGCGGCCGCGGTCATGCCGAGGTCCGCGGGACGTCCTCGACGAAGGTCCTCTCGGTGACGAGCACCTCGGGTTCGTCGGGTCCGCCATCGCGGGCCCAGGCGCGCACCGTGTTGACGACGTGGAAGGTGTCGGCGTCGGCGCTGACCTCGGACGTCGTCTCGAGGCGCGCGGCCCACTCCGGCTTCGTCAGCCCGATCGCCCAGCGGGAACTCGCCCGTGCGCTGGTCGGGTCGTCGGAGCGGATCCGGTACGTCTCGCGGGCGTCCTCGGTGAACACGAGGCCGTCCGGGTAGACGCGCCCGCCGCCGTACCCGGGGTCGACGTCGAGCGTCCACTCCCCCGTCTCGACGTCGTGCGTCACCGTGCGCTGCGGCAGCGGGTCGGCCGGCGCCACGGGTTCGATCACGAGGGGCTCGGACCGTTCGGGCCCGGCGAAGGCCACCCCGTCGTCGGTCGACCGGGTCCAGGTGGGCAGGGTGACGCTCGAGGCGGTCGGGTCGATCGTCACGGTGGCCTCGACACCGTGCGGCCACACCCACGGCCAGTAGGACGACGAGACCGCGATGCGCAGCCGGTGTCCGGCGGCGAACCGGTGTCCGGTCGAGACCAGGCGCACGGGCAGGTCGGCAGGCGTCCCGGGCACGAGCACGTCGTCGCGGTCCATCCCGTCGCGCTTGGCGGCGTTCAGCACCCCGCGCGTGACGAGCGTCGACGAGCCGTCCGGTGCGACGTCGCAGAGCCGGACGGTCAGGGTGGCCCGGGGTTGGTCGCTCGTGACGGACAACCGCACGAGCACGTTGCCGAGCAGGTCGAACGCCTTGCCGACGGGCAGGTCGAAGGTGACCGAACGGCCGTCCTCGGCGCGCTGGTCCGGCGGCAGGTCGGTGGCGTTGCCGAACGGGAAGAAACGCCCGGCGTCCACCCCGGTGTGCTGCGGCGACCGCACGACGACCGGTCCGAGGTCACCGCCCCGCAGTGCGGCGAGGGGCAGGACGCGCTCGTGGGTCGCGGCGGAGGGCCACGCCTCGGCACCGATCCAGCGACCGCGACGATCGGCGTAGTACGGCGCGGGGGCTTCGCCCTCGTTGATCCAGGCCCGCAGTGCGGGGTCGTCGTCGACGCCGGTGTCGACCCCGCGCAGCCAGCGGTCCCACCACCGCAGGGTCTCCTGCAGGAACCCGATCGACGGCCCCGGCGCGAGCCCGCGGTCCGGGTACTGGTGCGACCACGGGCCGATGATGCCCTTCACGGGGGCGCCGACGTGGTCGACGAGCCGGAGCACGGCGTCCCGGTAGGGGTCCGCCCAGCCGCCGACGGCGAGCACCGCGGCGCGGATGCCGTCGTAGTCCTCGGCGGCGCTGCCGTGCCGCCAGTAGTCGTCGCGTTCCTGGTGCGCCAGCCACACCGGCGTCAGCGGGCGGTTCGCCTCGAGGCGTTCCCGCCAGCGGTCGATCCACCCGGCGCCGACGACCTCGGGCCGGGGCGGCCGGGAGTTGAAGGCGAACATGGTCGCGCCCCAGGCCGCCATGTCGATGCCGAGCACGGCGCCGCCGACGTAGTGCACGTCGTTGTCGTACCGGTCGTCCGTCGAGCACACCGTCACGATGGCCTTGAGCGCGACGGGTGCCCGGGCCGCGAGCTGCAGCGCGTTGAAGCCGCCCCACGAGATGCCGAACATGCCGACGGCGCCCGTCGACCACGGTTGCTCGGCGAGCCAGGCGATCACGGCCTCGCCGTCGAGCAGCTCCTGCTCGCTGTACTCGTCGTCGAAGAACCCGTCGGACGACCCGGTGCCGCGGATGTCGACCCGCACCGAGGCGTACCCGTGCTGGGCGTACCAGGGGTGCCGCTCCGAGTCGCGCGGTGCGGTCCAGTCGTCGAGCCGGTACGGCAGGTACTCGAGCAGCACCGGCGTCGGACCGCCCGGCCCACCCGGCTGCGTCGGCGACTGCGACGGTGCCCAGATCCGGGCGTGCAGCCGCACGCCGTCGGGCATCGGGATCCACTCGTCGCGGACCGTCACGCCCGCGGGCAGCGAGCCGGGGTCGCCGATGGCGGTGAAGGTGGCGGCGGCGGTGCCGTGGTCGGTGCCGTCGTCGGTCGTCATGCGTCCTCCCAGTTGCGGGTGCGGTGTCCGTCGCCGTGGTCGGTCCAGCCGTCGGTGTGCCGCCAGCGCGGCACCCCGTCACCGACGTCGGGCAGGGTCGTGCTGCCGGGTTCGAGCGTCGCCGCGAGCAGCGTCGACGTGTACGGGTGGTTCGGGCCGGTGAACACCCGCTCGGTCGGTCCGATCTCGACGATGCGGCCACCGGTCATCACCGCGACCCGGTCGGCCACGCCCCGGACCACGGCGAGGTCGTGGCTGATGAACAGGCAGGCGAGGCCCCGCTCGCGCTGCAGGTCGGCGAGCAGCGCGAGGATCCCCGCCTGCACCTGCACGTCGAGCGCGGTGGTGATCTCGTCGGCGATCACGAGCGACGGCTCCGCGGCCAGTGCGCGGGCGATCCCGACGCGCTGGCGCTGCCCACCGGACAGCTGCGCGGGCAGTCGGTCGGCGAACTCCGGCCCGAGCCCGACCTGGCTGAGCAGGGCACCCACGCGCTCCCGCGAGGACGAGCCGCTGAACAACCGCAGCGGCCGCGCGACGGCCGCGCCCACGGTGCGCCGCGGGTTGAGCGACGTGTCCGCGTTCTGGAAGACGAGCTGCACGGCGCGCCGCAGGTCGGGCGCCCGTCCGGCGATCGGCTCGCGCAGGTCGCCGCGGGTCGTGCCGTCGTCGTACGTGAACGTCCCCGACTCGGCCGGCACCAGTCCGGCCAGCGCCGTCGCGAGCGTCGACTTGCCGCTGCCGGACTCGCCCACGACGGCGAGCGTCTCGTGCGCGGCGATCGTGAACGAGACGCCGTCGACGGCGGCCGGCAGACCGCGGCCGTAACGGATCACCAGGTCGTCCGCGGTCACCACGGGGCGGGCGGCGCGCTCGGGAGGTGCGGTGCGGGTGGCCGTGGAGCCGACCGTCCCGGGGACGGACGGGTCCAGGGCGTCGCGATCCCTCCCTCCAGGCCGTCGTCCGTCCGGCACCGCGGCCAGCAGGGCACGCGTGTACTCGTGCTGCGGAGCGGCGAAGAGCGCCGCCGTGGCGGCGTGCTCGACGACCTCGCCGTCGCGCATCACGGCGATCTCGTCCGCCATGGCGGACACCACCCCGAGGTCGTGGCTGACGAGCAGGACGGCCATGCCGAGCTGCCGACCGAGGTCGGCGACCAGGTCGAGGACCGCGGCCTGCGTGACGACGTCCAGGGCGGTGGTCGGTTCGTCGAGGACGAGCACGCGCGGCCGGGCGGCGACGGCCATCGCGATGGCGATGCGCTGCTGCTGCCCGCCGGACAACTGGTGCGGGTACCGGCGGACGATCGCGTCGGGGTCCGGCAGCCGGACCAGCCGGACCAGCTCGGCGACCCGTTCGGGGCCGTCGGGCTCGCCGTGGGCGCGGAGGGCCTCGCGGATCTGCTCACCGACGCGCATCGACGGGGTGAGTGCCTGCCCGGCGTTCTGGGCGACGACCGAGGCGGTGCCGCCGCGGAGCGCCCGGCGGCCGGCCGGCGACAGGGCGAAGACGTCGGCCCCGTCGACACGGACCGTCCCGGCGTCGATCGCCGACCCGGCGCGCAGGTGTGCCAGGAGCGTCCGCGCGATGGTGGACTTGCCGCTGCCGGACTCGCCGACCAGGCCGAGGGTGCGACCGGCCTCGATCGTGAACGAGACACCCCGGACGACGGGGACGCGTCGCTTGCCGGCGGCGTACGAGATGGACAGGTCGTCGACGCGGACGGTCGCGTCGGGCACGGTCGTCGTCGCGGCGGACGTCGTGCCGGTGTCGGTGCGGGTCATGCGCTGACTCCCTGCTTCGCACGGTCGACGCCGAGCGACTTGCTCAGCCCGTCGGCCGCGAGGTTCAGTCCGATCACCAGCGTGGCGAGTGCCACGATCGGGGCGAGCGTGCCGAGCGGCACCACGGTGAGCGCGGTGCGGTTCTCCTGCACCATCAGGCCCCAGTCCGGGGTCGGTGGATTCGCGCCGAAGCCCAGGAAGGACAGCGACGCGACGAGCAGCACGATCCACGAGGCCCGCATCGCGTACTCGACGAGCACGACGTCCAGCACGTTCGGCAGGATCTCGCGGAACACGATCGACAGCGGCCGCTCCCCCCGGGCGCGGGCCGCGGTGACGTAGTCCTGGGTGATCACGGTGCGGGCGGCGCCGCGGACGACCCGGGTCACCGCGGGGGCGTAGACGACCGTGACGGCGAGGACGATGACCCAGAGGCCGGCGTCGAAGACCGTCACGACGACCAGGAGCGCCAGGATCGACGGCACGCTGAGCAGGGCGTCGACGACGCGCATGACGACCTCGTCGAACCAGTTGTCGGCGTAGGCCGTGACGCAGCCGAGCACGGTGCCGACCGCGACGGCGATCGTGGTGGCGAGGAAGGTCACGGACAGCGCGTAGCGACCGCCGTTCAGGGTGCGGGAGAGCACGTCACGGCCGTACTGGTCGGTGCCGAGCCAGTGCGTCCACGTCGGACCGGCGAGCACGTCGCCGGCGTTCGTGGCGACCGGGTCGTGACCGGCGATGACCGGCGCGAGCAGGGCGAGGACGACGTGCAGGGCGATGAGGCCGAGGCCGATGCTCAGCGCCGTCGACCCGCGCAGGGGTGCGAGCGCGCCGGCGAGCACGTCGCGTCGGGCGCTGCGGCGGGGTGCGGTGGCGGTCATGCGGCGGCCTTCCTGGTGCTGCGGGCGCCGCGGGTGCGCGTGCGCGGTCGTCGCTGGCGGGTCCGCAGCTTCGGGTCGAGTGCGAGCGCGACGAGGTCGGCGGCCAGGTTGCACACGACGTAGATCAGGGCGCTCAGCAGGGCGATCGCCTCGATGGTGGGCAGGTCGCGGTTGAACACCGACTCGAGCATGAGCTTGCCCATCCCCGGGTAGTTGAAGACGTTCTCGACCACCACGACACCGCCGAGCAGCCACGCGACGTTGAGCGCGACGACGTTCAGCGTCGGGAGCAGGGCGCTCGGGACCGCGTGCTTCCAGACCACCCGGCGCATCGTCAGGCCCTTGAGCTCGGCCGTCGTGACGAACTCCGACGCCATCACGTCGATGGTCGACGAGCGGGCCGTCCGCACGATGTAGGCGGCCATCGCGAGGGTCAGCACGATGATCGGCAACCAGATGGTGGGCAGCAGCTCGGCGACGGGGGCGTCGCTCCCCCGCAGCACGACGGCGGGGAAGACCGGCAGGCCGATCGCGAACAGCAGCACCAGGACGGTGGCGACCATGAACTCCGGCACGCTCATCACGACCAGGCTGACGATCGAGATGACCCTGTCGCTCGGACGGCCGCGGCGGACACCGGCGACGACCCCGAGCGTCAGGGACACCGTGACGCCGACGAGCATCGCGGGCACGGCGACGAGCATGCTGTTCCGGAAGGCCGTGAACAGCGTCGGGGCGACCGGTTCGCCGCTGACGAGCGAGGTGCCGAAGTCGCCGTGCACCGCGCCGCCGAGCCACTGCAGGTAGCGGAGCCAGACGTTCTGGTCGAGGCCGAGGGTCTCGCGCAGCTGCTTGACGGCGTCGGGGGTGGCGTTCTGCCCGAGCAGCTGCTGGGCGACGTCGCCGGGGAGCGCCTGCACCGCGAGGAACACGAAGAGCGAGGCGAGCACTACGGTCAGCACGGCGATGCCGACCCGGCGGAGGACGGGGACGAGGACGTCCGACGGCGTGTTCGTGGTCGTCATCGGCGCAGTCCGATCCGCAGGTAGTCGAACTCGAAGCCGTACTCCGAGTAGTTCACGACGTCGCGGGACAACCCCACGAGCCGGTCGCCGAACATCGGCGTCATGTCGGCGCCGTCCTCGACGACGAGCCGCTGGGCGTCCTGGTACAGGGTGAGCCGCTTGGCGTCGTCCATCTCGGCGCGGGCGTCGTCGAGCAGCCCGTCGAAGGTCTCGTTCGACCAGGCGCTCTCGTTGTACGACGACCCCGAGCGGAAGATCTGGTTGAGCAGCTGGTCGATCGGCCGCCCCGTGAACCAGTAGCTCACCATGAGCGGCTTCTGCATCCAGATCTGCGTGTAGTACGAGTCCGAGCTCGCGTTGCGGACAGTCAGACGGATCCCCGCGTCGGCGACGGCGTCGCGGTAGGCGACGGCCATCGGGGTGAACACCGACTCGTAGCTCGACGTGTAGATCGCGGCGCGGAAGTCCTCACGCCCGGCCTGCTTGAGCAGCGCCCGGGCCTTGTCCGGGTCGTACTCGCGGTGGTCGTCGACGAACGCGGCGAGCTGCGGCGGCACGGGGTTGTCCCAGCCTGCCGAACCGGTGCCCTGCAGCGCGGTGTCGACGATCTTCCGGGGGTCGTAGGCGAGCTTCATCGCCTGGCGCACCCGCGGGTCGCTGAACTCGTCGCTCGTGGCGAGCATCGGGATCGTGTACCACTGGGCGTTCTTCGACCGGGCGACGGTGGCGCGGTCGGACGCCGAGACCACCCGGGCCGTCGCGAAGTCCAGGTTCGTCTGCGAGATCAGGTCGATCTGCCCGGCGAGCAGGGCGTTCACCCGCGCGGTGGTGTCCTGGATCGAGTAGAAGTCGATGCCGTCGAGCGCCGGGCGGCCGGCGAAGTGGTCCGGGAACGCCTCGACGCTGCCGGCACCGGCGGGGGTGAACGACGACAACCGGAACGGCCCCGTCCCGATCCCGGTGCGGCCGATGTCGGCGATGGCGTCGGCCGGCACGATGTAGCACTGGTAGGCGGTGAGCAGCGACGGGAACTCGGCGTTCGGCTTCGTCA
Organism: Curtobacterium sp. MCPF17_018; assembly: GCF_003234135.1. Lineage (NCBI taxonomy): Bacteria > Bacillati > Actinomycetota > Actinomycetes > Micrococcales > Microbacteriaceae > Curtobacterium > Curtobacterium sp. MCPF17_018. The sequence goes on from NZ_QKSJ01000007.1 coordinate 89,902, forward strand.
GCGAGAAGCGCAGCGTGTACGGGTCGACGGCGCGCATCGAGTCGGCGTCCATGACCTCGCCGAGCACGCCGGCCTGCGGGCTGCCGGTCCTCTCGTCGAGGATGTGTCGGATGCTCGCGACGGCGTCGTCGGCGGTGAACCGGGACCCGTCGTGGAAGGTCACCCCCCGGCGGAGCGCGAAGGTCCACTCGGTGCCGTCGGTGTTCGCGGACCACTCCTCGGCCAGGTCCGGCACCGGGGTGCCCTGCTGGTCGAGCTTGACGAGCCGGTTGTACAGCGCGCCGAGGTACTCGTAGGCCGACAGCGAGCTCGCGGAGTCGAGGGTCTCGGCGGCGGACGCCGCGGGCCGTGCGATGCGTAGGCGACCACCGCGACGGGCGACGCCGGTGGCCGCGGCCTCGGGGATCGTGGGGGTGCCGGCGGACGCGCCGGAGCTGCATCCGGCGAGCGTGAGCAGGCCGAGGCCGGCCAGGCCGGCGGCGCCGGTGATGAGCGCCCGACGGCTCGGACCGTGGGCATTGCGGGGTTCGGGGACGATGGGCTGCATTCGGGGTGACCCCTCCTGTAATCGTTCCGGTGAACGATAGAGGTCCCGAGCCGATCCCCCAAGCCCGCTCCCGACGCACGGGCCACCACCGCGTCCGACCCGATCCGCGAGCCCGCGCGGATCCGCCGCCGCGCACGACCGTTCCGTCCACACGTGGAACGTTTACCAACCCGTTACACGGGCGCGCCCGGTTCGCGGCATGATCGGGAACGCACCGACGTCCGACGAGGAGGACCATGGCCACGTTCACCCGCGGGTTCGGCGGTCGACGCGACGACCGCGACGACACCCGCATCCCGCCCGGTCAGACCCTGGTCCGCGACTGGCCCGTCCTGTCCGCCGGAGCGACGCCCGACATCGAGCCGACCGACTGGGCCTTCTCGATCCGCACCGAGTCCGGCCTGCACCAGTGGACCTGGGACGAGGTGCGCGCGCTCGGCGTCGAGGACGTCACCGTCGACATCCACTGCGTCACGCACTGGACCAAGCTCGACATGCCCTGGCGGGGTGTCCCGCTCGACCGCCTGTTCGAGGACGTCGAGACCGAACTCGACTACTGCATGGTGCACAGCTACGGCGGTTACACGACCAACGTCCCGCTCGACGAGCTGCTCGACGGCAAGTCCTGGATCGCGTTCGAGGCCGACGGCGAGCCCCTGACGCCCGAGCACGGCGGGCCCGCCCGCCTGCTGGTGCCCCACCTGTACTTCTGGAAGAGCGCCAAGTGGGTGCGCGGCATCGTCATGCAGTCCGACGACGAGCCCGGCTTCTGGGAGAACGCGGGCTACAACCTGCACGGCGACCCGTGGAAGGAAGAGCGGTACTGGTGACGCTCCCCGACACCGGCCTGGAGGCACGGATCACCCCCGTCGCTCGTCCCGCCACGCGCAGGCGACCGGCCTGGCACGCCGCCACCGTCGCGTCGGTCGGCCGCGAGACGACGAACGCGCGCCGGATCGTCCTCGACGTCCCCACCTGGCCGGGCAACGACCCCGGGCAGCACCTGGACCTGCGGCTGACCGCCGAGGACGGCTACCAGGCACAGCGCTCGTACTCCATCGCATCGGCCGGCCCCGCGACCGACGTCGTGCTCGCGGTCGACCGGGTGGACGGTGGCGAGGTCTCGCCGTTCCTCGTCGACGCCGTCGAGGTCGGCGACGCGCTCGAGGTCCACGGCCCCCTGGGCGGCTGGTTCGTCTGGCGGCCGGGCGAGTCCAGCCGTCCGGTCCAGCTCATCGCCGGCGGCTCCGGCATCGTGCCGCTCGTCGCGATGGTGGCCGCCCACGCCGAGGCGGACGACCCAGCACCCTTCCGGCTCCTCGCGGCCGTCCGCACACCGGACGACGTGTTCTTCCGTGCGGAACTCGACCAGGCGCTCGCGAGCCGGGCACCGCTCGAGGTGACCCACGTGTACAGCCGCACCGCGCCTCCAGGCTCGTCCGTGCCGGCCGGCCGGCTGACGCGGGACGCGCTGGCTGCCGCGGTGTTCCCGCCGGACGCGGGTGCCGTGGTCTACGTGTGCGGGTCGACGCCGTTCGTCGAGCAGGTGCTGCGCTGGCTCACCGAGCTCGGACACGACACGAGTGACGTCCGCGCAGAACGGTTCGGGGGCAACTGATGGTCGTCGTGGACGGCAACGCGCTGGCCGGGACGCTGGCCGACAGCCTCGGTCCGGAGCCGACCGGCGTCACTCTGCGCTGCGCGGGGTGCGGTTCGCTCGGGGTGCTCGGGCAGACCACCGTCTACCGCACCGCGATGGGGTCGGTGGCGCGCTGTCGCGGGTGCGACACGGTGCTCGTCACGGTCGTCGAGTCCGGAGCCAGGCGGTGGGTGGGGTTGCCCGGCGCACGCACGATGTCGGCGGCAGTACCGGACGGCATCGAGTAACACAAGGCTTGAGCGGCGGGTCGTGCGGGTTCCTTGCGGGTTCCCGCAACCCTGGATCCGGTTCCCACCCGAACGGGGGACGGCTCCGGATACATCCTCGGAACTGCACCGGGCCACCCACCCGGCGCGTACCAGTGGGGGCAGGGTCGCCTCCGCGCCCGGTGGGCGCGGGTACCCGAAGCCTGCGCCCGCCGGGGCCCCACCCCTTCGTCGCCAGGCCGCCCGGGAACGACGGAACCCCCGCCGCTCTGGCGAGCGATCGGGGGTTCCGGTGGTGCTTCGTTGCTTTGTTCTCGTGTTCTTGGTCGTGTGAGACCCGAGCGGATGACGAGATTCGAACTCGCGACCCTCACCTTGGCAAGGTGATGCGCTACCACTGCGCCACATCCGCATTCCACACGCCGTGCCGGCCGTGCGGAGACGACTCTACCCGATGACTGGCGGCATCACCGGTTCCGGTCCGGTTCCGGGCGTGTCCGGCGCGGCGCGGGCCGTCCGTCAGGTCGACGGAGTTCTATCGGACCATGAGCTACGTGCACGACAATCCCGGCGGGGCCGAGGCCCACGGCGTCGACCTGGTCGACGGCGACGCCCCCGCGATCCGGATCCTGGTGCACGGCGACCTGCCGACCACGATCGAGCACGAGGGCCGCACCTGGCTCGCGACGGGCGACGCCCACGACGCGGGCGACGACGACACCCCGCCGATCGCGATCTACCGCCCGGTCTGAACCGGCGGGTCCGGCTGGGCTGACCGATCCGGGTGTGCCGGGTGCGCCGGGCCGTCAGTGGCCGCGGACGTCACCCGTCAGGATCGCGTGCTCGACACCCGCTGACAGCTCGTCGTGCAGGGCGTCCGCGAAGAACTCGCCGGCACCCAGGCTGATGAGGTGCGCGACCGCGGCCTGCGCGGCCGGGAACCCGGGCTCCCACTCGTCGTGCAGGAACGCGCGGACGTGTCCGGACTCGTGCACGACGACCACGCCGATGTGCTCGTGCCGGGTGCCGTCCTCGAGCACGGCGTCGAAGACGATGGGCTCCGTGTCCTCACCGAGCTCCTCGAGCAGGACGGTGCCGGTGCCCGGCCACTCCGTCCGGTACGGCGGCAGGTCGGGTGCGTGCAGGTGACCGGCGAGCTCGTCCGACGCCGACTCGATGTGCCCGGTGGACAGGTACTCGTCGACGACGTCGTGGATGCGGGCGTGCAGGTCCGGCTCGTACTGCCACCAGCGCTGGTGCACGGTGCGGAGCCACTCCTGGGTCGCGGCGTCGGCCGAGGCCGAGATCCCCACGAGCTGCGGTGCGGTCCCCGGTGACCCGACGACCTCGAGCTGTTCGTCGTGCGTCTCGACCGTGATCGACCCGGTGGTCTCGTCCGGGTGCACGCCGTGGACGTCCTCGGGCGCGGCGGCCCAGATGCTGGCGGGGAGCTTCGGCGGCAGGTCGAACGGCACCGCGATCGCCGGCTGCGTCATCGCGTGGTCGATCGCATCGCCGAGGTGCACCTCGTCCGACCGGGACCCCATCACGATGCCACCGGCCGGCGGCACGAGCGACAGGCGTTCCAGGTCGTCCGGCGCAGCGTTCATCGACGTGAGCACCGCGGTGTCGGCCCACTGCACGAACGCGCCGACTGACCGGTCGTCCTCGCCGAACGGCACGTCCCACACCGTCGGGTCCGTGAGCACCCACGATGCGGTGCGACCGGCCGGTCCGTGGCGGACGGCGTCGACGATCGCCGGCACCAGCCCGGGCAGCCCCTGGTACGCGGGACGGACCGTGAGCCGGTCGACGGCGAGCAGGTCGGGCTTGCCGAGCATCTCGGCGGCGTGGGTCTGCAGCGAGAAGAACGTCTCCCCCGTCGCGTCCTGCGCGGCGACGGCGGACGCGAAGGACCCGGCGACGTCGGAGACCTGGTAGCCGAGCACCAGCGCCTCGAGCGACTCCGGAGCACGGCTCGTGAACGCGGTGACCTCGGCGACGGAGACCGCCTCGGTCTCGTCGTCGTCGGTGATCGGGACGCGGACGTCGATCACCCACCGGTCGACGTCCTGCCCGGGGTAGGCGTCACCGTCCTCGTCCGAGATCGTGATGTGCACCAGGCGCAGGGAACCGTCCCAGGCGTCGTGGACGTGCTGGGCGATGGCGGCATCGGGGTCGTCGTTCACGGACGCAACGGTACCGGTGCGCCCGGCATGAGTGCGCCGGTGTGCCTCGCCGCGACGGTCGCCGCTCAGATCAGGGCGCGGGCGGCGAGCACGACGGCCGTTCCCCCGACGGTCAGCGCCGCGAGCACCGACAGCACCACCGCGACGGTGTCCCGCCGGGCCGGGGCACTCGAGCGGACGGCACCGGTGACGAGCTGCTGAGCCGCGGCCAGGGACGCTGCGCTCCCGAGCGGCCGGTCGTCCTGGTCGAACGCCAGGAACCGCTCACGGACGTGCAGCACGAGCCCCAGGCTGGTCCCGTGGTCGCGCGCCACCCACGACTTCGGTCCCTGTTGCTCCCAGCGGACGGCGAGCATCAGGGGCCAGGGACCGGAAGGCCGGCCCGCTGCGGACGCGGCCAGCTGAACGCGACGACGAGCTGCACGACACCGAACACGATGAGCACGCTCCCCACCGCGGCCACCGTCACCAGCGCGCCGAGACCTGGCAGGTTCATCACCAGGATGCCACTCAGCACACTGAGCACGGCGAGCACCACGGTCAACGGACGGCCGCCCACCCACGGTGCGTAGACGAGTGCGATGCCCTCGAGGATCCAGGCGATCCCGAGCAGCAGCGCAACCCACCGCGCCCCGATCGGCGGGAACACGATCGCGACGACGCCGCCGGCGAGCACCAGCGCCCCGAGGACCACCAGCCCGACCTGACGCCACCAGACCCGAGGGTGCACCTGGAGTCCCCGGACGATCAACGCCGCTCCCGACACGACGAGGTAGACCCCGAAGACCCACGACACAGCGAACAGCGTCGCGTGGGGCAGGACGATCGCAGCCAGTCCGGCGAACACGCCCACCGCGCCGACGATCCCGAACGCCAACCGGATTCGGTCGCCGCCCGGCGGGCGCGAGCCCGTCCGCCGACCGACGCCACCTTCGTCACGCATGTCCGTCCGACCTCCCTGCAGGTCCCGACTGGTGCTGTGGTGCTGGTTGGTGCTGGCGACCTGTGACCGCCCGTGCAGTGCGTCCTGCGCACAGGACTACACCCGAAGGTGAGCAGTTGTCCATGTCCCATGCGTGCGCATGAGGCCATGCCTCCCCGGACCGGGCCTGGCCGGACCGGCGGACGGGCGACGAGCGCTCCGTGGACGGTAGCCTGACGCGCCGGACGACGAATTACCGGCGATCGCGACGGTAGACCAGACGGAGGACCACGGTGCCAGCACTCGGAGACGGCCGCGCCGACGGCGTGTGGTGCACGCTCGGCGAACCCCGGACCACCGCGCAGATCGCGCAGAACGGGTTCGCCTGGCTCGGCCTCGACGCCCAGCACGGCGCCTTCGACGACGCCACGCTCCTGGCGACGATGCCGGCGCTCGCCGCGGTCGCACCGCAGGTCCCCGTCGCCGTCCGGGTCGCCGAGGGCTCGGACGCAGCGATCGGCCGTGCGCTCGACCTCGGCGCCGACATCGTGATCGTCCCGATGATCGAGACCGTCGAGCAGGCCGAGCACGCCGTCCGTGCCGCGCACTACCCGCCGCGGGGCCGACGGAGCTGGGGGCCGATGGCGGGCATCTGGGGCGGCGCGGCACCGTCCGCAGCCGCTGCCGACCCCGAGGTGTGGGTGATGCTCGAGACACCCGAGGGCCTCCGTGCCGCCGAGCAGATCCTGGCGGTGCCGGGCGTCACGGCGGTGTTCGTCGGCCCCTTCGACCTGTCGATCGGGCTGGGCATCGGGCTGAATGCACTGCTCGCAGCCGACGACCACGCTGACGGCCACCACCGCCCGGCCGCACTCCCCGCGATCGTCGCCGCAGCCCGCCGCGCCGGCAAGCGCACCGGCGCCTTCGCCGGCGACCTGGCCCGCGCCGAACGGCTCCGCGCGTTCGGGTTCGACCGCGTCGCCGTCGTCACCGACGGGACCCTGCTCGCCCACGGTGCGGCCGCGGTGCTCGGCTCCGCGGCCGCCGGTCGCACCTCGTACTGACGTGTCGTCAGCGGCGACCGCGCCAGCGAGCGGTCCTCGTCCGCGTCCTCGGCACCGCTGAGAGGGCGTGCCCGCGCCCCGGTCCACACTCGGTCGGGAACCCGAGCCGACCGCGACCGCAGAGAGGACGAGACCCGTGACCGACGTCTCCAGCCAACCGCCCGCCGAGGGCGACGACCGCCGCATCCTGACGAACCGCCAGGGCCACCCCGTCTACGACAACCAGAACCAGCGCACCGTCGGGGCCCGTGGCCCGGCGACGCTCGAGAACTACCAGTTCCTCGAGAAGATCAGCCACTTCGACCGCGAACGGATCCCGGAGCGGGTCGTGCACGCCCGCGGTGCCGTCGCGTTCGGGTACTTCGAGGCCACCGGCACGTGGGGTGACGAACCCATCTCGCAGTACACCCGCGCGAAACTGTTCCAGGAGCCGGGCAAGCGCACCGACCTGGCGATCCGGTTCTCCACCGTGATCGGCGGACGTGACTCCTCCGAGGCCGCCCGCGACCCGCGCGGCTTCGCCGTGAAGTTCTACACCGAGGACGGCAACTGGGACCTCGTGGGCAACAACCTCGGCGTCTTCTTCATCCGCGACGCCATCAAGTTCCCCGACGTCATCCACTCCCTCAAGCCCGACCCGGTGACCTTCCGGCAGGAGCCGGCGCGCATCTTCGACTTCATGTCGCAGACCCCCGAGTCGATGCACATGCTCGTCAACCTGTTCAGCCCACGCGGCATCCCCGCGAACTACCGAACCCAGCAGGGCTTCGGCGTCAACACCTACAAGTGGGTGAACGCGGACGGCGACACTAAGCTCGTCAAGTACCACTGGATCCCGTCGGTGGGCGTGTCCTCGATGACCGAGGCCGACGCCGCCGCCGTGCAGGCCGGCGACCTCGGGCACGCGTCGAAGGACCTGTACGAGGCGATCGAGCGCGGTGAGTACCCCGAGTGGGAGCTCCGCGTGCAGCTCATGGACGACCACGAGCACCCGGAGCTCGACTTCGACCCGCTCGACGACACGAAGGTGTGGCCGGAGAACGAGTTCCCGCCCGAGCCCGTCGGCAAGATGGTCCTGAACCGCAACGTCACGAACCACTTCGCCGAGAACGAGCAGCTGTCCTTCGGCACCGGCGTGCTCGTCGACGGCCTGGACTTCTCCGACGACAAGATGCTCGTCGGCCGCACGTTCTCGTACTCGGACACGCAGCGCTACCGCGTCGGCCCGAACTACCTGCAGCTGCCGGTGAACGCACCGAAGAACGGCAACGTCGCGACCAACCAGCGCGACGGGCAGATGGCGTACCACCAGGACCACGGTGGCGAGAACCCGCACGTCAACTACGAGCCGTCGATCACCGGTGGCCTGCGCGAGGCGGAGTACCCGACCCACGACGACCAGGGGCCGGAGATCGTCGGGCGCCTCACGCGCAAGCGGATCCCCCGGACGAACGACTACACCCAGGCCGGCCAGCGGTACCTGCTCCTGCAGGACTGGGAGCGCGACGACCTCGTCGCGAACTTCGTCGACCTCATCTCGCAGGCCGCCCGTCCGGTGCAGGAGCGCATGCTCTGGCACTTCTACATGGTCGAGGACGACCTGGGTCGTCGCGTGGGCGAGGGGCTCGGCATCACCCTCGACGAGGTGCGGGACCTGCCCCCGCTGCAGTCCCAGACGCTCAGCGACGACGAGCTCGCCCGCCTGGCGAACCTCGGCCACAACGGCTCTCGCGACGTCGAGGGCCTGATGATGACGCACTGCGTCCCGGACGAACGCGCCGTGCGCGTCTGAGACGCGACCCCAGGTCGGACGGGAGGCCCGGTGCCAGCTGGCACCGGGCCTCCCGTCCGTCCGAGGCGGAGACCGAAGCGTCCGCTCGCCACCCGGGGTCAGGCCGGTTCCGGCACGTCGAGGTCACGCAGGTCGAGCACGAAGCGGTATCGAACGTCTCCGCGCGCCAGGCGCTCGACGGCCGTGGCGACGGCGGCGGCGGGCAGGACCTCGACGTCCGCGACGATGCCGTGCTCGCCGCAGAAGTCGAGCAGGTCCTGGGTCCAGCGATGGCCACCGCTGCCCGCCGACGCCAGCCGCTTGCGGCCGATCAGCAGGTCGGTCGTCGCGATCGTCACGGGGCCGAGGTGTCCGAGGTTGAAGAGCGTGCCGTCGAGGTCGAGCACCCCGAGGTACGGGCCCAGGTCGTGCTCGACGGCGACGGTGTCGAGGACGACGTCGAGGGAGCCGCGTGCGGCCTGCATCGCCGCCGCGTCGGTCGAGACCACGACGTGGTCGGCCCCGAGCCGCTCGGCGTCCGCGGCCTTGGCCGGCGTCGTGGTGAACGCGGTGACCTCGGCACCGAGCGCTCGCGCGAGCCGGACCGCGAGGTGCCCCAGACCGCCGATCCCGACCACGCCGAGGCGGGTCCCCGGGCCGACCCCGACGGAACGCATCGGTTCCCAGACCGTGATGCCGGCGCACATCAGGGGCGCCACGGACGCCGGGTCCAGCGCGGCCGGACGGTGGTACACGAACCGGTCCCGCACGACGTACCGGCCGGCCCAGGCACCGGCCGTGACGGAGCCGTCGACGCGGTCCCGCCCCGCGTACGTCAGCGTCGGGAACTCGACGCAGAAGTTCTCCTGCCCGCGGCGGCACATCGCGCAGGTGCCGCACGAGTCGACGACGTTGCCGACCGCGACCGGGTCCCCGGCGCGGAAGTCGGTGACCGCCGTGCCGACGGCCACGACCTCTCCGACGAACTCGTGGCCCGGCACGATCGGGAACGTCCCGCCCTGCTCCGGCGGCGTGGCGAGGGCGTGCAGGTCGCTGTGGCAGACCCCGCAGAACGTCACGCGGACGTCGACGTCATCGGGACGGAGGTCGCGGCGGAGGAGCGGGACCGGGTGGAGGGGATCGTGGAGCGCGTCGGACATGAGTGCGGTGGTGAGCATGGGCCCGATACTACCTACTAGTTGGTAGCCACGTAGGATCGGTGGCGTGAGCACCGCAGACGACACCCGCGCCCGCATCCTCGACGCGGCGACCACGGAGTTCGCGGCGCACGGCATCGCGGGCGCCCGGGTAGACCGCATCGCCGAGCGTTCCGGCATGAGCAAGCCGATGATCTACACGTACTTCGGCGGCAAGAGCACGCTCTTCGACGCCGTCTTCCGCGCCCACGTCCTCGGCAACGGCGACCGCGTGCCGTTCGACGCCGCCGACCTGCCCGGGTACGCGGCACGGTTGTACGACGACTACCTGGCCGACCCGGCGCTCGTGCGACTGCTCATGTGGAAGCGCCTCGAGCAGGACGGCGCCGGGTACCTGTACCCGGGGTTCGAGGAGCACGACGAGCAGCACCTGCGCGAGATCGCGGCCGAACAGCGCGCCGGACGGGTGCGCGACGACCTCGAGCCGGTTGACCTCTGGGCACTGCTCATCGCCAGTGCGGCGACCTGGGCCCAGGGCTCCATCACCGTGGTCGCGACTGCCGAGGACCCGCCCGCCGAACACGATCGGCGGCGGAGTGCCCTCGTCCACTACGTCCACGGGGCGGTGCGGCCACCGGCGTGAGCCTCGATCACCGGAGCGCGGAGGTATCCTCGGCGTCCCTCGACCTCGACTCTGAGCACCGGCCGTCGATCGCTACCCTGACCGTGCGGGGAACGGTGATGACGTCTCGACGCTGCTCCGGCCACGGGTTCGCACCCGACGGTGCCGAGTCGGCGTTCGGGCCCGTCCCGCGGACCGTCCGCCTGGTTCGCTGAAGCGTCAGCCCACGGCCGGCGCCGAGATGTCCCACACGGTGGTCTCCTCGTACTGCTCCGACCAGCCGCGGCGCATCCGTGCAGCGGCGCGGTCGAACGCGTCGACGACGTCGGTGTCCGGCGTCAGGAGCGCCTGCAGGCGGATGCCGTCGTAGAGGGCGAGCAGCTGCTGCGCCCCGCGGATCGGGTCCATCGTCGCCGGTTCGCGACCGGCGCGGACGTCCTCCTGCAGCGCGGTGCGGACGGTCTCGCGGAACTGCAGGTACGCGGACCGGTAGTAGTCGGCGCCGTCCGTCGACGGGTCGGTCGAGATGGCGAGCGTCGCGGCGATGAGCCGCATGAGGGACGGGTCCTCGGCGTGGGCGGAGAGCAGCGCGTGCAGGAACGCCACCGTGCCCTTCTCGCCGGCGAGGGGCAGCAGCGGTGCCGACACCGCACGGGTCCACCGCATCACCGCGGCGGCCAGCAGTGCGTGTTCCGAGGGGAAGAGCTCGAGGATCTCGGCCTGCCGCATCCCCGCCCGGGACGCGACGCCCTCGAGTGAGAAGCGTGACAGTCCCCCGTCGTGGATGACCGCGATCGCACCGTTGACCGCCCGCGTACGCGGCACCGCTTCGTCGGCGGCGTTCTGGTTCGTCAGCGGTGCCAGCGGGTGCTTCCGGAACCAGTCCAGGAGTGCGCGAGCGCGGGAGGCCCCGAACGCCGGATCAGTCGGGAGAGCCGGGCTGAACAGGTCGCTGAACCCCGGAACGTCGTGCATCAGGGGGTCGAGGGACTGGAACGCCATCGACCAGTCCGGGAACGAGCGCCGGGTGATCGGCTCGTCGAGCAGCACCCGGACGTTCGTGTGCCTCGGGTCGGCCCGGACCTGGTCGAAGCGCTCCCGGACGACGTCGTCCTCGCCCTCGATGATCCCGATGCAGTTGTCGTCGCGGTGCGCGAGCATGCCGGTGACGCCGAGCCGGGTGTTCTTCTCGCGACCGACCGCCAGGATCTGGGCGAGTTCCGAATCCGTGATCGGACGGGTCTGGGTGCTGGTGTAGACGAGCGATCGCATGGTGCTGCTTCCTGGTCGGACGGTCCCCCGGCGTGTGTGGGAGGCGCCGCCGTGTCGAACCCGAATCGACTCGACGGCACCTCGCGGTCGCCGTAACCAGCGGCGACCACCTTCACTGCGACACAAGACGGTCCGTGGCTGCTCGGCACCCGGAGGATGCCGACCTCTGAATGCAACCATCCGGCTGTGTCCGGCGGTACCCCCACAATGGGGAACGCGCGTTCTCCGGCTGTTCCCCGGGGTTCGCTTCAGTGCGCGCGGTCGCCCGACGGGGGCGTCTCGACGATGCGTTCGCCCGTCGTCGGGTCCCAGCCGATGGTGCGGGGTTCCACTGCTCGCGGGCGTCGCTCCTCGAGCGGGAAGAACGGTCGAGCGCTGGGCAGGTAGCTGAGCACCGCTGCGACGACGATGCACACGGCATCGACGAGGCCCCAGTCCGCGCCGTCCGTGGCGATGGTGAACACTGCGCTGCAGGCAGTCAGCCCGGCGATGATCGCGAGCCAGAGTCGCGCGTTCCCGGAGCCTCGTCCCATCCGCGTCGCCAGCCACACGAACAGCGCCGACCAGGCGAGGACGAAGAGCAGTCCGATCGAAGCCCCGATGATCGCGCCACCGGCTTCGCGCAGGGAAACGGCGATGCCGGGCGCTGCGGCCACGAGGCGGATGATGACGGACGCCCACCAGAGCGCCACGGCGATCGTGACGACCCGCGGTCGTGTGCGCTGTGCGGTCTGCTGTTCCATCAGGTGCTCCCCCGTCGTTCCGCCGGATGCGGCTCGACGATCCTACGGTGACGGCGCGGAACCGCGGTCTCGCCGCCTAGGGGCGGTAGTCCTCACGACGTGGTGGGACCTGCGCCGCATGCGAATCCGTGAACGGCTTCGCGCCCCGCATCCCGCCCATCGTCTTCGCGACCGTCGTGAGCAACCAGCCCAGTCCTCGTGCCACGGTGCTCAGGATCCTCATGGTGCCCCCTCGTCGGTCCCGACCTGCGTGGTCGTCCGTTTGCCACGCTACCGCCGACACGTACGGTTGGCGTATGGACGCAACCGATCTCCCGCGCATCGGAGCACCGGCGACGAGGGCGCTCCATGGCGCCGGGGTGCACACGCTCGCCGACGTCCGCCGGGTGGGTGTCGACGAACTCTCGCGCCTGCACGGAGTCGGACCGACGGCACTCCGACGACTCGAGGAAGCGCTCGAGGCCGAAACGGGCCACTGATTCCGGTGGGCTACGTGTCCTGCCGAGCAGCGGCCGTCGACGGCAACCGCGATGCCACGAGCGTCCCGACCAGCGCCACGACCGCGAACGCTGCGAACCCGAAGGGCAGCGCGATCGCGCTGCCGACACCGCCGACGACGAGCGGGCCGACGGCGTCCCCGGTCTCGCGCCCGAGCTCCGCAGAGCCCATGGTCCGCCCGAGCCGGTCCGGCGGAGTCGTCCCGGCGAGGTGCGCGAACGCGACCGGCGTCAACGTCGCGACACCGGCCCCGGCGAGCAGCGCCGCGATGAAGACCGCCACCGCGGACGGCGCGACGGCGACGACCAGGAAGGCAGCAGCGACCGCGGCTGTCCCGGCCACACCTGCCACTCCGGTACCGAGGCGCCCGGCGTCGTGCAGTCGACCGGCGACCGGCTGCACGAGCGACGAGGTCACCGCGAGGACGGCGACCGCGAGCGTCGACACCAGGAGCGGGGTACCGACCTGGGTGCCGAGCGCCGGGAGCATGCCGGTGAGTGCGCCGATCGCCGCACTGCCCACGGCCAGCACGACGACCGGGATCAGGAACTGGCGGTCGGTGGCCGCGCGGACCATGACGGCGAGCGTGGCCCGCTGCCGGGGCAGGGGCACGATCGGCTCGACGGCGACGAGCACCGCGACCGCCGTCACGAGAGCCATCACGACCAGGATCCCGAAGAGCCACTGCGTGCTGCCGAACTGCACCACGAGTGCACCGATGACCGGTCCCCCGGCGTAGCCGAGACCCTTCCACGAGCCGTACCGACCGAAGTACGTCCCGCGACGGTGCGCCGGCACGAGGCGGGCGACCGCGGCGGACGACGCCGGCGAGAACGCTGAGGCGCCGGCACCCTGCAGCAGGCGGGCGAGCCCGAGCCAGAACGGTCCGGTTCCGAACACGCCGACGAGCGAGGCCGCCGCGAACACGACCAGTCCGCCGACGATCACCGGTCGCGGGCCGATGCGGTCGGACAGTGCGCCGAAGACCGGCTTGAGGACGAGTTCGGCGACGTCGTACAGCGCCAGGAAGAGCCCCAGCCACGCGAGCGTCAGACCGAGTTCGAGGTGCTCGCCGCCGACCGCCGCCGCGATGCCGTTCGCCCCGAAGGCGGTGACGAACCCCGCGGCGTACAGCGGAGCGAGCCGAGGGGGCGTGGTCGTCGACGGGGCGGTCACGTGACCACCCTTGCGGACGGCGGGCCAGACCGCCAGCGACGGTCGGTGCGTGCGCCGCCGACGACCGACCTGGTCAGTGCGTCCGGTGACCGTCCGTGCCGTACATCTCACGTCGAAGGCGGCTGAACCGTCCCTGGTTGCTGAACCCCCACTTCGCCGCGACGTCCTTGATCAGCTTCGACTCATCGTCGAGGAGTTCCCGGTGCGCCTCGGCGAGCCGGGCGCGGCGCAGGTAGGTCATCGGCGTCATGTCGAGTTGCCGACGGAAGGTCGACTGGAGTCCGCGGGAAGACACCCGTGCCGCCGCCGCCACGTCCTCGAGGGTGATCGGGTCGCTCAGGTGCGAGTCCATGTACGCGGCGGCCCGCCGGACCGTCGCCGCCCCCGCCCCGGTGCCGGCCAAGACCCGCGTGACGGTCTCGAACGGCAGTGCCCAGGTCGCGACGCTGAGCAGGTAGTCGAACGCGGCGGTGCGGACCAGCTCGTTCCGGAACGCGGATTCCACCCGGACGACGTTCTGGTGGACGTGGGAGACCGCCTGTGCCCAGACGTCGGCACGTTCCGGGATCGGCCGGTGGCCGTGGAGCCGGAGGACGCCGGTGTCGGCTCCCTCGGCACGGACGGCGTGCTGTACGAGCGAGGACTCCGGCATGTTGACGACGAGCAGCTCCGAACCGTCGTACTCGGCGACGGTCTCCTCCTGACCGAAGAGCACGCCGCCGACCTCTCCGCCGTCACCGTGCTCGGTCCGGAGTCCGCCGCCGAGTCGGGTGGCCGAGGTGAAGACCCCCGCCGGCTCGACGGTCACCTGCGCGTGGAAGCCCATCGAGAGGCGCGCGATGCTCAGTCGGTCGTCGCCGCGGATGTCCGCGCGGAACCGCACCCGGCCACGCGGCGGCTCGAGGCGCACCTTCGGGTACATCGCTCCGAGTACTTCACTCACCGCGTCGAAGTCGACGGTGTCCTGCTGCAGCATCATCACGGTCATGCGGTGGTCGTTCTCCCAACAGCCTGCTCGGCTCCGAGCATCCCCACGCTAGCCCACAGCCGCTGGCACGATCCACGAACGACGAAACCCCCGACCGGACCTGGTGGTCCTGCCGGGGGCTTCGTGGTGGTGGGCGATACTGGGATCGAACCAGTGACCTCTTCCGTGTCAGGGAAGCGCGCTACCGCTGCGCCAATCGCCCAAGTCCCTGCGTGGACCGGAGTCCATCAAGGTCTTGGAGGGTGGATCTGGAGGTGGGGACGGGATTCGAACCCGCGTGGACGGCTTTGCAGGCCGCTGCCTAGCCTCTCGGCCACCCCACCATCGAGGTTCACGTCTCCGTGAGTACCCGAACGGTGGGATACCCTCTGGTGAGTCGCGGGCCTTCGAAAAGACCCACACTCGAGCGGATGACGAGATTCGAACTCGCGACCCTCACCTTGGCAAGGTGATGCGCTACCACTGCGCCACATCCGCACTTGTCGTTCCGCTGTCGCGGCGACGACGTAAACTCTATACGCACCGGGGCAGTTCCACCAAAATCCTCCCCGTTCACCGGGCGTGTCCCCCGAGTTCATGCGGATCGGGGCGGTTCGACGCCCCCTGGGGCGAGCGCGCCACACCCGGGCCGCGCGATGTGTTCGATGCACCGCCGGACTTCCGCTAGTATCGATCCGCACGAACAGTGCAGGGGGCGATTGGCGCAGTTGGTAGCGCGCTTCGTTCACACCGAAGAGGTCATCAGTTCGAGTCTGGTATCGCCCACGTAGCAACACGAACACCACCGACAAGAGCCCGACGCAGCAGCGTCGGGCTCTTGTCATCTCATCAGGCCCCAGCACGCGGGCCTCACCACCAGCACGATCGGACGAAGGGGCGCATGACCGACGTCGACCTCGAGTTCGCCCGGGTCCGAGCGGTCCTCGACCGTCCGACCCTGCGGCTCATGTCCCGGCCGACCAGCGCCACGGTCCTCGCCGTGTTCCGCACGGTCTTCGACCGCGACGTGCAGTACGTGCCCGCCGACCGCATGCACCTGCAGGTCGAGGAGCACGTCGCGCGCCTGCAGGCGGCGGGTGCCCGCGTGCCCGCCAGCGACCCGGCAGTGCCGGCGGCCCGCGAGCAGGCCGAGGGTGAGCAGGAAGCCCGACCGAACGGCCGCGCGCTGTGCCGCGAGTGGGTCGGCGCCCAGTGGCTCGTCCGCTCGAACTCCCCCGACGGCGACGAGCAGTACTCCCTGACCAGCCACGCGCTCGAGGCGCTCTCGCTCGTCGATGCCCTGTCGGCCGACCGCGCCCTGATCAGCGAGAGCCGGCTGGCGATGATCGTGGACGCGGTGCACCGGTGGGCGGCCCGCGCCGAACCCGACCCCGACGTGCAGATCCGCCGGATCGACGCCCAGATCGCCGAGCTGCAGGCCGAACGCGAGCGCCTGGAGCACGGCGACGACGTCGTGGCCGTCGACGACGACCGGATGCGGGACGGGTACACGAACATCTCCGACCTGATCCGGCAGCTGCCGAGCGACTTCAAGCGGGTGGAAGAAGCGGTCGCGACGATGCACCGCTCGATCGTCGAGGACTTCCGGCAGGAGGTCCGCCCCATCGGCGAGATCCTCGACGACTACCTGGCGCGCACGGACAACCTGATGGAAGCGACGCCCGAGGGCCGCGCCTTCGAGGGCGCCTTCGAGCTCCTCCGCGACGACGCCCTCCTCCTGCGGCTCCGTGACGACATCGCCACGATCCTGGCGCACCCGTTCGCGCAGGGCCTCGGAGCCGGCGAGCGTCGGGCCTTCCGCAACACGGTGACGATCCTGCGCCAGGGCATCGAGGACGTCCTGGCCCAGCGCCGTCAGCTCACCGCCACGCTCCGCGACCAGATCGTCGCCCACGACGTGGTGCGCGACCGCGAGCTCGACGCGGTGCTCCGCTCGATCAACCGCGGCCTCGCCACCCTGATGGACCAGGGCGGTGCACGCGATCGGATCCCGCTGCCGCTCCTGCCGGCGGCCGCCGAGGTCGGCACGCTGCGCGAGCGCTTCTACGACCCGGACGCCGAGTCGGTGCCGCCGCCCATCGAGGAACCCGACGACGACGTCTTCGAGGACCTCGACGTCGAGATGCTCCGCAAGCACGGTGGGCCGCTCCTGACCGAGCTGCGCGCGGCACTCCGCTTCGCCGAGGCCGACTCCAGCGTCGACGCGTTCCACGGGTTGCCGCCCGAGCAGCGCCGACCGGTCGAGCTCTTCGGCCTCGCGCACCTGCTGACGGGGCGCGACGACTTCGAGTCGGCCGCCCACGTCGCCGAGCACCGCACGGTCCGGCCCGACGGCACCGCGATCACCTTCCACATGCCCACCGCTGCGCTCGACGACGAGCGCACTCCGGTCGGCGACGCACACCACGAGAACGCACAGGAGGCACGGTGAGCGACACGACGCCGACACCGGTCGACGAGACGGTCCCCTACGACGACCCCGCATCGGTGATGCAGGACGACGAGCGTGACGAGTCCAGCTTCGCCCTCTTCGAGGGCGACGAGGGCCGGCTCGACGAGCACCAGCGACGCGCCCTGGTGGCACTGCTGCGGCACTCGTACGTCAGCTCCCGCACGCACCCCGACGAGTGGCGTGCCGTGCTCGACGCCGAGTACCAGCTGCGGTCCCGCCTGAACGACCTGTTCCTCGAGCTGCACGTCGACCGTGACCGCGAGGTCGCCTGGAAGCGCCAGGCCCGGTCGGAGAGCCAGCGCCGCACCTTCCCGACCCTGCTCCGCGACCTGCCCTACACCCGCGAGGAGACGATCGTCCTCGTCTACCTGCGGATGCGCCTGCGCGCCGACGCCCGACCGGGTCCGGACCAGGTCGTCGTCGACCGGTCCGAGATCCTGGGGCACGTGGCGGGCTTCCGTCCGGCGACCGCGACCGACCGCACCCGCGACGAGGGCCGGGTGGCGAAGGCGATCGAGCGCCTCGTGACCGCGCGCATCCTGATCCGCACCTCCGACCCGGACCGCTTCCGGGTGGCGAGCGTCGTCGAGGTGCTGCTCCCCCTGGAACGGCTGCTCGAACTGGACGCGTGGTTGCGGACCACCACCGCGCAGGACGAGGCGACCGCCCCGGGCGGTGAGGCGACCGACGGAGCCGCCACGGGCCTCCCGGACGACGACGAGACGGACTCCGTGACCGACACCGACCTGGACGAGGCGAGCGAATGACCGACACGTTCGAGATCCCGGCGCTCTTCGACACGGTCGCGCAGTGGCGCGCCGAGTCGATGCAGGTCGTCAACTGGGGTGGGTTCCACGGCCACCGGCAGGTCGAGCTGTCCGGCACGGCGACGCTCATCTCCGGCGCCTCGGGAACCGGCAAGTCCACGCTGATGGACGCCTACCTGGCCGTGATGATGCCGTCCGACGTGCCGTTCAACGGCGCCTCGAACGACGCCACCACCGGCCGCGCCCGCAGCGCCGACCAGCGCAACCTGCTCACGTACCTGCGCGGCAAAGTCGACACCCGGCGCGACCCGGAGACCGGCAGCCTGCGCGACGTGAACCTGCGCGGCGACGACCAGACCACGTGGGGCGCTGCGGCGGTCACGTTCCGCAACGACGACGAGCGGCGCTTCACGGTGCTGCGTGCGTACATCGTGCCGAAGCGTGCCCGCGGGGTCGGCGACATCCAGATGACCATGGCGACGGTCGACGACACCTTCGACCTGCGCCGGCTCGAGGAGTTCGTGCCCTCGCGGTTCCACCACCTCGAGTTGACCGGCCGCGTGCCGGGGCTCGTCATCCGCGACACCTACCAGGAGCTCGCCTACACGCTGCAGACCCGGCTGGGCATCGGCGACTCCGGCGGCGGCAACCGCGCGATGCGCCTGCTCGCCCGGATCCAGGCCGGTCAGCACCTGCCGACCGTCGACGCGCTGTACAAGTCGCTCGTGCTCGAGACCCCCGGCACGTACGAGGCGGCCGACCGGGCCCTCGCGCACTTCTCCGCCCTCGACGAGGCGTACGAGGCGATGGACACCGAGGAGCGCAAGGTCCGCATCCTCTCCCCCATCACCGACCTGCACGACGAGATCTCGCGCGCGACCGAAGCCGCAGCGGCCCTGGACGGCATCGCGACCGGCGCCGAGGTGTCGCCGTTCGCGCACTGGACGGCCTCGCGGAAGCGTGATCTGCTCGACGCCGAGGTGTCGCGCAACGCCCGCGAGCGCACGGCATCGCGCGCCGAGGTCGCCGCGGCCGAGGCCCGGCACGCCGCCGTCGAGATCGAGCTGCGCGACGCCGAGGCCCGGCTCCGCGACCAGGGCGGCAACGCGCTCGCCCAGCTCGAGGACCGCATCGAACGACTCACCCGTGAGCGCGACGCCGTGGTCCGCACCCGCGCCACGTTCGACGACCGCACCGCGGTGCTCGGAACGTCCGTCGCGACCGAGGCCGACTTCACCGCCGCGCAGCGCAGCTCGCACGAGTTCCTCGGGTCGTACACCGACGCGCGCACCGCCCTCGACGAGCGGCGCGACGCCCTGACCCGCGAGGAGTACCCGCTCCTCGACCGCGAACGGTCCCTGCGGCAGGAGCGCCAGTCGCTCGAGCACCGGCAGGGGGCCATGCCGCTGCCGATGCACGAGGCCCGGCTCGCGATGGCCCGCGCCGCCGGCATCGATCCGGCCGAACTGCCCTTCGTGGCGGAACTGCTCGACGTGCTGCCCGGCGAGGAGCGCTGGCGCACGGCCATCGAGTCGGTCCTGGCGCCCGTCGTCCGCACGCTGCTCGTCGACCAGGACCGCCTCGGCGACTTCAGCGAGGCGATCGACGCACTGCGCCTGCCCGTCCGCGTGCAGTTCGAGGGTGTGCCGACCGGCCCGCACCTGGACCTCGACGGCGACCCGGCGATGGTGTCCGGCAAGCTCGCCATCAAGCCGTCGCCGTTCAGCACCTGGGTGCGCGAGCGGATCGAGTCCGACCGCACCGACGCCCGCTGCGTCGCCTCGGCATCGGACCTCGGCGGTGGTGGCCGTCGGGTCACCGAGTCCGGGCAGCTGCGCGACGGCCGTCGTGGCGCACACGGTGACCGCCGCCAGTCGAACGTCATCGGCTTCACGAACGAGGCCCGCGTCGCCGCGGTCGAGCAGGAGCTCGCCTCGATCGCGCAGGACCTCGCGACGCTCGAGGCCCGCCGCACCGACGTCGCGCAGGACCTCACCGCGCTCGACGTGCTCCGCGCCGCACATCAGCACGTGGTCGACGCCACGTGGACCGCGATCGACGTCGACGGGCCGGGGACGTCCCTCGCCCGGCTCGACGAGGAACGGCAGGCGCTGCTCGCCGCCGACGACGGGCTCCGGACGCTCCGGGCCTCGGTCGCGCGACTGCGGAAGTCCCTGGACGAGGCGGCCGACCGTCGCTCGGCCGCACGGTTGTCCGTCCAGCGGCTCGAGGAGCGCCACGCGGTGCTCGTCGACGGCCAGGACGCCGCCGCCGAGATCCTCGAGCGCTTCGAGTCGTCGCCCGGCTCGCTGCCCGACGACCAGCAGGCCCGCCTGCTCGAGGAGACCTTCGAGGAGATCGGTGCCCCGGACGGCGTCGACGGGTTCGACGACGCCACACGACGGCTCAAGCGGCGGCTCGAGGAGCGGCTCTCGCAGGCCCTCGACGGTGCCGCGGCGGCCTCGACCTCGTTGACGCTGACGTTCCAGCGGTACCAGGACGCCTGGCCCGACCCGAACCTCGGCACCGGCGTCGCGTCGTACCCGGACTACCACGCGATCCTCGACCAGATCGTGGCGACCGGCCTGCACGCGCGTCGGAGCGAGTGGCGTCGACGCCTGTCGCAGTGGAGCGGCGAGGACCTCGTCCCGCTCGCCGGCGCCTTCGACCGCGCCGTCGTCGAGATCGAGGAGCGCCTCGAGCCGGTGAACGAGATCCTGCGGGAGCTACCGTTCGGCGCGAACCGGGACCGCCTGAAGATCCAGATCCGCCGGGTCACCCGCGAGGACGTCACCGCCTTCCGCCGCGAGCTCCGCGCCCTGTCGGCCTCGGTCGACACCGAGTTGACCGACGACGTGCTCGAGACCCGGTTCCGACGGCTCCGGCGCTTCATGGCGGTCATCCGGCCCGACCCGGACGCCGCCCGGGGCCGCACCACCCAGCGCGACGCCGTGCTCGACGTCCGGCGGCACATGGAGATCACGGCCGTCCGGTACGACACCGACGGCAACGACCTCGGCGTGTACTCGTCGCTCGGCGACAAGTCCGGTGGTGAGACGCAGGAGCTCGTGGCGTTCATCGTCGGTGCCGCGCTGCGCTACCAGCTCGGTGACGAGACCCGTCCCCGGCCCCGGTTCGCTCCGGTGTTCCTCGACGAGGCGTTCATCAAGGCGGACTCGGAGTTCGCCGGCCGGGCGGTCACCGCGTGGCTCCGGCTCGGGTTCCAGCTCGTCGTGAGCGCGCCGCTCGACAAGGTCACGGCGCTCGAACCGTCGATGGAGCGGCTCCTCTCGATGCGCAAGCACCCCGAGTCGGGCCACTCGTCCATCACCGAGATCGCCCGCGTGGAGCCGGCCGCCGTCTGACGGGCCGGGGTGGTCGCGCGTGTCGGGTGGTCGCGCGTGTCGGCTGGTCAAGGCACCCCGCTCAGGTTCGCCGAGGGGTCACGGACCGTCGGATGGAGGCCGCGCAGCCGACAGTTCGTGACCGTTCGGCGCGCCGCAGGCGGGGTGTCCTGACCACCCGGCCCGCGCTCTGGACACGACCGACAGCGGCCTGGAGGCGCGGTGCGGGCCCGGTACGAGTCTCCCGGCCGTCGTCCCGCCGGTCGCAACACCCCGCTCAGGTTCGCCGAGGGGTAACGAACCGTCGGATGGCGGCGGCGCCGCCGACAGTTCGTGACCGCCCGACGCGCTGCAGGTGGGGTGTCCTGACCACCCGGCCCGCGCTCTGGACACGACCGACAGCGGCCTGGAGGCGCGGTGCGGGTCCGATACGGGCCTCCCGGCCGTCGTCCCGCCGGTCGCAACACCCCGCTCACCTCCGCGCGCTGGTCACGAACCGTCGCCTGGCGGCGCCGCCGCCGACGGTCTGCGACCGCTCGGCGCGCACCCGGCGGGGTGTCCTGACCACCCGGCGGCCGGGCCGTCAGCGTGTCGACAGGTGCCGCACAGACGTTCCATGACCACGCGCCGCTACGGTGATGGCGTGTTCGGACGCCGCCGCTCCCCCAGTCCCCGCCCCGACGACGCTCCCGGTCTCGGCATCGGTGCCCTCGTGCAGGTCATCGACACCGACCGGGGTGGCGAGCAGTGGGCCGACGAGCCGATCGGGGTGATCGTGGCTCCCGGCGGGAGTCAGATCGGCGGGACACAGCGCACGTGGACCGTTGCGTTCGAGGAGCCCGTGTACACGAAGGACGGCCGCGGCCCCTTCGAGCGCGCGACCGTCCTGAGTCGTCAGCTGGTGCCGGTCACGACCGACAGCGGCGAGTAGTCCGGGTCAGGGACTCAGTACTCCTCGGAGCCGCTCTTCATCATGGCCGCGACGGCCATGCAGCACCCGACGCCACCGAGGACGCCGACGCCGATGATGATCCCTGCGATGAGTTCGAGCATGGGTGGTGACTCCTTGGTTGCGTCGGCGTGTGGCTCCGCTCAGGTTACCGGATGCCGCGCATGAGCCGCAGCACCGGCTTGGCCAGGAGCAGCAGGACCACACCCACCACGACGGCGACCAGGCCGAGGATCGTGAAGTACGGAGCCTCGTTCGCCGGGTCGTAGTAGCGGGACAGCACCCCGGTGACGGCGGTGCCGAGCGACACCGACAGGAAGAACAGCGCGACCATCTGCGTCTGGAACTTCGGCGGCGCGAGCTTCGTGGCGACGGACTGGCCGACGGGCGAGAGCAGCAGCTCGGCGAGCGTGAACACCAGCAGGATGCCGACGAGCGCGAGCAGCGGCGTGCCGTTCTCGCCCGAGCCGGTGAACGGCAGGAAGAGCAGGAACGCGAGCCCCATGATCCCGGTGCCGAGTGCGAACTTCGTCGGGGTGGACGGCTGGCGGTCGCCGAGCTTGGTCCACAGCGCCGCGAAGACGCCGGACAGCACGATGATGAAGACCGGGTTGATCGACTGCACCCACGACACCGGCATCTCCCAGCCGAACAGCGAACGGTCGAGTCGTTCGTCGGAGTAGACCGTCACGACGGTGAACTGCTGCTGGTACAGGGACCAGAACACGGCGCTGCCGATGAACAGCGGGATGAACGCGAAGACCCGCGACCGCTCGTCACGGGTGATGCCGCTCGACAGGATCACGACGAAGTAGCCGATGGTGGCGAGCACGACGACCGCCACCACGACGGTGGGCAGGTTGCCGACGTTGAGCAGGCCGGTCAGCACGGCGACGACGATGACGACCAGCGCGACGACGACGCCGGCACCGATGAGCGGCAGACGGCGGGGGTCGACCGGGTTCGCCACGTGGCGGACGACCTCGGGCAGCTTCTTCCGACGGATCGCGTACTGCACCAGGCCAGCTGCCATCCCGACGGCGGCGAGGCCGAAGCCCCAGTGGAAGCCGAGCGAGCTCTGCAGCAGCCCGGTGAGCAGCGGTCCGAAGAACGCCCCGAGGTTCACGCCGAGGTAGTACAGCGAGAAGCCGGCGTCGCGGCGCGGGTCCTCGCGGCTGTAGAGGCCGCCGACGATCGTGGTGGCCGTGGCCTTGAGCCCGCCGGAGCCGAGCGCGATGAGCACGAGGCCGACCCCGACCCCGGCCACCCCGGGGACGAGCGCGAGGGCGATGTGCCCGAGCATCACGACGATCGCGCTGCCGAACAGGGTCCGGTCCGCACCGATCAGCCGGTCGGCGATCCACGCCCCGATGATCGTGAACAGGTAGACCGCGCCGCCGTAGGCACCCATGATGCCGGCGGCGATGCCCTTGTCGATCCCCAGGCCACCCTGCGTGACCGTGTAGTACATGTAGATGAGGACAATGCCCTGCATGCCGTAGAACGAGAACCGCTCCCAGAGCTCCACGGCGAACGGTGTCGAGAGCTCGAACGGTTGCCCGAAGAAGGTGCGTCCGGGACGGCCTTCGCGGTCCGCGGGGGTGGTACGTGACATGGCGGCCAGTCTGCCCCTGGCCGGGTGGGCACGCCCAATCGTCGAACACCGCTCATGTCTTTGGAGGGTTCCCACGACCTCGTGACGGCATCGACGACACGGTGTTGTGCGGCGCGCACGGCGTTCCCGCCACTGTCGGCACGGGTGTCTAGCGTGGACGGTGCAACACGGACACCGCAGTTCAGGAGGACTCCGCCCATGGTCGACACCGCACCCGCCCAGCGCACCACCCCCGCCAGCGGCAGCGACACCGCGCCGGACGTCGACGCGCAGCACGCCGCGCCGAACGCCGACGCCGCCGGCGACCCGGCAGCGGGCACCCCGACCGCCGGCACGGACACCGACGTCCGCATCGACGTCGAGCTGGTGCAGGAGCTCCTGCTCGGACGCTGGGCCGAGGACCGCCGGATCTCCCGACGGCTCGCGCTCGACCCCGCGATGCAGAAGATCGAGGGCCAGCCGATCCCCGAGCACCGGGCACGCGTGCTCGAGCAGCTCCGGACCCTGGTCGACGCCGGGGCCATCCAGCGCCCCTACCCCGCCGAGTTCGGCGGCCAGAGCAACCACGGTGGCAACCTGGCGGCGTTCGAGGAGCTCGTCACCGCCGACCCGTCGATGCAGATCAAGGCCGGGGTGCAGTGGGGACTGTTCGGGTCCGCCGTGCACCACCTGGGAACCGAGGCGAACCACCGCGAGTTCCTGCCGGGCATCGTCTCGTTCGAGGTCCCCGGCTGCTTCGCGATGACCGAGACCGGCCACGGCTCGGACGTGCAGAGCATCGCCACGACGGCCACGTACGACCCCGCGACCGAGGAGTTCGAGATCCACACGCCGTTCCGCGGTGCGTGGAAGGACTACATCGGCAACGCGGCCCTGCACGGTCACGCCGCCGTCGTGTTCGCGAAGCTCGTGACCGCGGGTGTCGACCACGGCGTGCACGCGTTCTACGTCCCGCTCCGCGACGCCGAGGGGGCGTTCCTGCCCGGCGTGAGCGGTGAGGACGACGGCCCCAAGGGCGGCCTGAACGGCATCGACAACGGCCGGCTCGCCTTCGACCACGTCCGGGTCCCCCGCACGAACCTGTTGAACCGCTACGGCGACGTCGCCGCGGACGGCACCTACTCGTCGCCGATCGCGTCGCCCGGCCGTCGGTTCTTCACGATGCTCGGCACCCTGGTGCAGGGCCGGGTATCGCTCGACGGCGCCGCGGTCGTCGCACAGAAGATCGCGCTGCAGATCGCCCTGACCTACGCGATGCAGCGCCGTCAGTTCCCCACCGGTGACGGCACCGAGGGCGTGCTGCTCGACTACGGCCGGCACCAGCGCCGTCTCATCCCGCGCCTGGCGACGGTGTTCGCGCAGTCGTTCGCGCACGAGAAGCTCCTGCGCACCTTCGACGACGTCTTCAGCGGGCGCGAGGACACCCCGGAGCGCCGGGAGGACCTGGAGACCCAGGCCGCGGCGTTCAAGTCGATGTCGACCTGGTCGGCGCTCGACACCCTGCAGGAGGCCCGCGAGTCGTGCGGCGGTGCCGGGTTCCTCGCCGAGAACCGTCTGACCGGGCTCCGCGCCGACCTCGACGTCTACGTGACGTTCGAGGGCGACAACACCGTGCTGCTGCAGCTCGTCGGCAAGCGCCTGCTCACCGAGTTCCGCGCGAGGGCCCCGAAGGACCCGGCGTCCACCGCGAAGTTCGTGGCGGCCGTCGCGGCGTCGAAGCTGGCCGACGCGTCCGGCATCCGTCGCCTCGGCCAGACCGTGGCCGACCGCGGCTCGCTGGCCGCCAGCGTCGCCGACCTGCAGGACCCCCGCACGCAGCGCGAACTGCTCGCCGGCCGGGTCGACACCATGGTCGCCGAGATCGGCATGCGCCTGGCGTCGGCCGGCAAGGACCGAGCACGCGCCGCCCGACTGCTGAACCGCTCGCAGCACGAGCTCATCGAGGCGTCGAAGGCGCACGCCGAGCTCATGCAGTGGGACGCCTTCACCGAGGCGCTCGACGAGGTGACCGAGGGCGACACCCGCCGTGTGCTCGTCTGGCTGCGCGACCTGTTCGCACTCGGCCTGCTCGAGCAGCACCTGGACTGGTACCTGCTGCACGGCCGGCTGTCGGCGCAGCGTGCCCGTGCGGTGTCGGCGTACATCGACCGGCTCGTCGCCCGGGTCCGGCCCATCGTGCCGCAGTTGATCGAGACCTTCGGCTACGAGCCCGGTCACGTCCGGGCGCCGATCGCGCTCGGTGCCGAGCAGGCCCGACAGGACGAGGCACGTGCCTGGTTCGCCGCCGAGGCTGCTGCCGGCCGTCTGCCCGAACAGGAGAAGAAGCCCCGTCCGTGACGGACGTGCAGCCCCGTCCGTCACGGACACGCGGCCGCGCCCGTGACGGGCGTGGCCGTGTCGGGAGCTAGGAGTCGGTCGGTTCCGGCGCAGCCCCGCCGCGGGCCCCGAGCGCCGCGCGCAGCTGCGCCTCGGCGTCGTCACCGGCAGCGGCGGCCTCGGCGTTCGCCTCGGCGACCGCACGCACGACCTCTTCGCGCTGGATCTTCACGCCGCGTGGGGCGTCGATGCCGATCCGGACGCCGTCGCCCCGGGAGTCGAGCACCGTGATGACGATGTCGTCGCCGACGAGGATCCGCTCGCCGACCTTCCGCGTGAGTACCAGCACGCGTTCAGCCTAGCGACACGACGGGGAGCCCCAGCAGGTCCACCGACTCGGGCGTGGCGGTCTCGCCCGCACCGATGGCTACGACACCGACCACGGGCAGCCTCGAGGCCACCGCCGACACCATCGCGGCCGAGTCCGCCGGCTTCCGCCCGACGTCGACCACGACCCACACCTGGTCGGCCTGCAGCGCGTCGCCGGTCGCCCGGTCGTCCCACGCGGCGACGGCGAGCACGGCGTGACCGTCGCGGACACCGTCGGCCCGCGCCAGGATCGCCGCACGGCGGTCGGCGGCGTCCGTCGGCCGGAGCACGTGCCGCACCGCGAAGAGCCCGGCGGCCGCGTCGACGTCGTTCGGCCGCCCGACCAGGAGCACCAGGTCACCGTCAGCGGACCGCACGGCCGGGGCGGTGGACCGGGCCACCGCTGCCAGCGAGGGCGAGCCGAGGACGCGGGACGGGCCTC
Source organism: Curtobacterium sp. MCPF17_018 (assembly GCF_003234135.1). Taxonomy (NCBI): domain Bacteria; kingdom Bacillati; phylum Actinomycetota; class Actinomycetes; order Micrococcales; family Microbacteriaceae; genus Curtobacterium; species Curtobacterium sp. MCPF17_018. Next base: position 116,971 of record NZ_QKSJ01000007.1, read on the forward strand.
CCGACCGGGTCTCGACGACCGGCTGCGCGACGGCCACCGCCTGCGCGTCGGCCACCGGCTGCGCGTCGACGGCGGCCTGGAGGCGCGGGTCGACCCCCGTGGGCACGTCCGGCTCACCCGGGGCGCGCGTCGGGCGCGGGGCGCTCGGCGTGATCCCGTCCGCCTGGAATCCGTCGAGCACCGACGCGAAGGCGTCGGCCCGCGTCGTCGCGGTGCCGTCGGTGCCGGCGATGCGGGCCTCGGCCGCCTCGGCGTCGGCGAGCAGCGCGGCGATGCCGACGCGCTGCACGGGCGAGTCGGCGATGACCACCCGGGCGGTGGGCTGGTCCCCCGGTTCCGGCACCTCGACGGTGGCCTCGACGTGCGCCTTGCGGAACAGCCCGCCGAAGCCCGGCGTGGTCACGCGTTCGGCCGCGACGATCCGCGCACCCGCGCCGAACTCGGTCCGGACCGCGTCGCGGACCGACTCGAGCGTGGCGCCGCTACGCTGCAATCGGGTCGGCGGCACGGACCACTCCCACGGTCTCGATGGTGGAGCCCGCGGCGGTGGCCTCCTGGTACGACAGCACCGGGAGCCCGTTCGACTGGGCGGCGACCATGCGGTGCACGGCCGGGCGGAGCTGCGGGGCGCAGACCAGGACGGCGGAGAGCCCCTGGTCCTCCACGGAGCGCACGGCGTCGCGGACGGAGCCCAGGACCTGCTCGATGCGGTGTGCGTCGAGCACGATCTGGCTGCCCTGCTCGGACGGCCGGAGCCCCTCGAGCATCGACTGCTCGAGCATCGGGTCGATCATGATGACGCGCAGGGTGCCGGCGTCGGTGTGCCGGGCGGCGAGGGCCGGGCCGAGGGCCGCACGGGCGGACTCGACGAGCCCCTCGGGGTCGGTCGACACCTTGGCGCGGAGCGTGAGGGCCTCGCAGATCCGGCCGAGGTCGTTGATCGGCACGCGCTCGGCGAGCAGGCCCTGCAGCACCCGCTGCAGTTCGGCCATCGAGAGCATGCCGGGGACGAGTTCCTCGACCGCCGCGGGGTTGACCTGCTTGACGCCCTCGGTCAGGACCTTGACGTCCTCGCGGGTGAGCAGGCGTGCCGCGTTGTCGCCGATGACCGCCTGCAGGTGGGTGACGAGCACGGAGACCCGGTCGATCACGGTCGCGCCGGTCATCTCGGCGGCGTGCCGGAGCTCGGCGGGCACCCACTTGCCGGTCAGGCCGAACACCGGCTCGACGGTCGAGGTGCCGGGCAGGCCGTCCAGGTGGTCGCCGAGCGCCAGGACGCTGCGGGCGGGCGCGGTGCCCCGACCGGCCTCGACGCCGGCGATCCGGATGGCGTACGTCGACGGCGGCAGGTCGATCGAGTCGCGGGTGCGCACCGGCGGGACGACGATCCCCATGTCGATCGCGATCTTGCGGCGGAGGGCTCGCACCCGGCCGAGCAGGTCGTCGGAGGCGCCGGACACCATGTCGACCAGGTCGGGGGCGAGCAGGATCTCGAGGGCGTGCACGCGCATCTGCTCGAGCAGGTCCTCCGGGGTGTCGCCGGTCGGTGCCGCCGCCGCGAGTGCCTGCTGCTGGGCGGCGTCGGCCTCGGCCCGGGCGGCGTTCCGGCCGATGCGCCAGCCCGTGAAGAGCAGGGTCGCGCCGACGAGCAGGAAGGGCAGGATCGGCATGCCGGGGATGAACCCCATCGCGATCGCGGCGACACCGGCGATCATCAGGGCGTTCCGCGACTGCGACAGCTGGGTCGCGGCCGAGGAACCCATCTCGGACTCCGCGCCGGACCGGGTGACGATCATGCCCGTCGACACCGCCATCAACAGCGCCGGGATCTGCGTGACCAGGCCGTCGCCGATCGTGAGGATGCCGTACTTCGACAGGGCGTCGGTGGCGGACAGTCCGTTCTGCAGCATGCCAATGGCGATGCCGCCGATCAGGTTGATGATGATGATCAGGATGCCGGCGATCGCGTCGCCCTTGACGAACTTCGACGCACCGTCCATCGCGCCGTAGAAGTCGGCCTCGGCGGACACCGCGGCGCGGCGCTCCTTGGCTTCCTGGTCGGTGATCAGCCCGGCGTTCAGGTCGGCGTCGATCGCCATCTGCTTGCCCGGCATCGCGTCGAGGGTGAAGCGTGCCCCGACCTCGGCGACGCGCTCGGCACCCTTCGTCACCACGACGAACTGGATGACGATGAGGATCAGGAAGATGACCGCGCCGATGATGATCGACCCGGAGACGGCGACGTGGCCGAACGCCTGGATGACGTCGCCGGCGAAGCCCTCGCCGAGCACCAGCCGGGTGGACGCGACGTTCAGGCCGAGCCGGAACAGCGTCGCGACGAGCAGCAGGGACGGGAACACCGAGAAGTCGAGCGGCTTCTTCACGAACAGCGTCGTGAGCAGGATCACCAGCGCCAGCAGGATGTTGATGATGATCAGGAAGTCGAGCAGGAACGACGGCACCGGCAGGATCAGCAGCAGGATGATGCCGACGATGAACACCGGGACGACGAGCTTCGGCAGGTCCTTGCGGTTCATGCGGGGAGTCCTTCGGTCTGGTTCTCTGCGATGCGCGGTGTGCGGAGCTTGCGGGGGCGGAGGTCGCCGGTCAGGGTGGCGGGGTCGATGACGCTCGCGACCTCGTCCTGGGTGGTCGGCCGCGGCGGCGCGTGCGTGCCGGCCGCGGTGCCGCGGGCCTTGAGCGCCATCACGAAGGACAGGACGCGGGCCACCGGGGTGTACAGGTCGACCGGGATCTCGTGCCCGAGCTCGCACGCGGCGTGCAGCGCCCGGGTGAGCGGGACGTCACGGACGATCGGCACCCGCTCTTCTTCGGCACGCGCACGGATGACGTCGGCGACCGGTCCGGCCCCCTTCGCCACCACCCGGGGCGCGGACTTTCCCGGCTCGTACTTGATCGCGACGGCGTAGTGGGTCGGGTTCGTCATCACGACGTCCGCGGTGCCGATGGCCTGGATCATCCGGTTGCGGCTCATCGCGAGCTGACGGGAGCGGCGCTGCGACTTCACCAAGGGGTCGCCGTCGCTCCGCTTGTTCTCGTCCTTGACCTCGCGCTTGGTCATCATCGTGCGCTTCCGGTTGCGGCGGATCATGACGAACACGTCGAGGGCTGCGAGGACGAGCCCGGCGACGATCGCGGCGCGCAGCAGGGTGCCCGACCCGGCGGCGGCGGCCTCGAGCACGGCCGACAGCGGCAGCGAGCCGCTCGTCATCAGGACCGGCATGAGCCCCTGCACCGCGAACCAGAGGACGAGCCCGACGACGGCGGTCTTGAGCAGCGCCTTCGCGCCGTTCCAGAGCGCCTGGGTGCCGAACACGCGCTTCAGCCCGGCGACGGGATCGAAGTGGTCGGGCTGCGGCGTCATCTTGCGGAAGTGCACCCCGCCCTGAGTGACGGCGGCGGCGAGCACCGCGACCGCGACGACCGCGAGCATCGGGCCGAGGGTCGCACCCATCGATCCGAGGGCGTCGGCGAGCAGGGCCTGCACGGCACCGAGCTCGGGGTCCTCGATGACCCGCTGCACGGCGAGCAGCTGGTCCTGCCCGGCGGCCGCGGCGTTGCCGATCGCCGCCGGGATCATGAGCGCCGCGACGGCGATCCCGATCCACGCGCCGAGGTCCTGCGAGCGACCGATCTGGCCCTTTTCGTGGACCTCGCGCATCCGCTGCTGGGTTGCCTGTTCGGAACGTTCTCCGCTGTCGGACACGTCGTCACCCCCGTCCCGTGATCGCCTCGACGGCGTCGCCGGTCAGCGACGACACCACCGAGGGCAGGGCCATGAAGAGCGCGCCGGCGAACAGGACGGTCAGGCCGATCTTGATCGGGAAGCCCATCTGGAACGCGTTGAGCGCCGGTGCCACGCGGGTCAGCAGCCCGAGGCCGACGTCGGCCAGGAACAGCACGACGACGAGCGGACCGGCGATCTGCAGGGTGGCGAGGAACATCTGCGACATCGCGGTCACGAGCATCGACGCGAGCCCGTCCACGGCGAAGGCGCCGGTGAGCGGCACGGCGTCGAAGGACCGCACCAGACCACCGACGATGAGCTGGTAGCCGCCCGAGGTGAAGAGCAGCGCGAGCGCGGTCATCTGGAACAGGCGGGTGAACTGGGCGCCGTTGACCTGGGACTGCGGGTCGAACGCCTGCGCGAGCGTGAACCCGCCGAACAGGTCGATGAGCGCGCCCGCCGACTGCACGGCGGCGAACACCAGGAACACCAGGAACCCGAGGGACAGCCCGACGACGAGCTGGGTGAGCAGGGCGAGCAGGAACGGGCCCGTGTCGAGCTGCTCGTAGCCGGCGGCGACGCGCGGGGCGACGCCGATGGCGAGCCCCAGCCCGAGGATCACCTTGACCGTGCCGGGGAACGCCCGGTACGAGAACGGCGGCGCGATGACGAAGAACGCGACGAGCCGGACGCCGGCGAGCATGGTCGCCTCCAGACGGTCGGCGTCGATGCTGAGCTCCATCAACCGGCCCCGAGCAGCTTCGGGATCATGTCGAAGGCGACGTGCGTGAACGCGATCATCTCCGAGATCATCCAGTTGCCGCAGACCACCAGGGCGATCGCGACGGCGACGGCCTTCGGCACGAACGAGAGCGTGACCTCCTGGATCTGCGTCACCGACTGGAACAGCGAGATCGCGAAGCCGACGACGAGCGAGGTGATGAGCACCGGGGCGGCGAGCTTGCCGGACACCAGGAGCGCCTGGAGCACGAGGTCGATGACGGCCTGCTGGTTCATGCGTGCCCCCTAGACAACGTGGTAGCTCTCGATGAGCGAGGTGATGATGAGGCCCCAGCCGTCGACCAGCACGAAGAGCAGGATCTTGAACGGCAGCGAGATCATGACCGGCGGGAGCATCATCATGCCCATCGACATCAGGGCCGCGGAGACGACGAGGTCGATCACCAGGAACGGGATGAAGATGACGAACCCGATGATGAACGCGCTGCGGAGCTCCGAGATGATGAACGCCGGGATCACGGTCGTCATCGGCACGTCCGCCATCGACTTCGGGTTGTCGAGCCCGGCGGCGCGGGTGATCAGGGCGACGTCCTCGTCGCGGGTCTGGTGGAGCATGAAGGTCCGCAGGGGTTTCGTGCCGATCTCGACGGCCTGGTTGAAGTCGAGGTGCCCGGCCAGGTAGGGCTGCAGGGCGTCGTCGTTGATGTGCCCGAGCACCGGTGCCATCACGAACAGCGACAGGAACAGTGCCAGTCCGGCGATCACCTGGTTCGGCGGGATCGACTGCAGCCCGAGCGCGTTCCGGGTCATCGCGAGCACGACGAAGATCTTCGTGAACGACGTCATCATGAGCATCAGCGCGGGTGCGACGCTCAGCAACGTGATGCCGATGAGCGTCACCACGGCCGACGACGGCGTGCCGTCCGGGCCGTTCACGCTGACGCTGAAGTCACCGGTCGCGGGGGCGGTCGGGGTCGCCGGGGCGGTCGGTTCGACGACACCGGCGGCGTGCGCGCCGGTCGTCGTGAGCATCAGGAACCCGGCCACGACCGCCAGGCCGAGCAGGACGAGGGCGACGAGTCGACCCGACCGTGCCAGCCGGTGCGGCCCTGCCACGGTCACCCGGCCCGCCGGTTCCGCAGCGCGGCCGCGGCCTGGCGCCAGGTGTCGACCGACAGGATCGAGCCCTGCAGCTGCTGCGCGCTCGGCACCGCGCGCTGCGGACGACGGTTGCGCGGGCGCATCGGCAGCGGCGCGACGGCGCTGGTCGCGTCGGTCGCCCGGGTCACGTCGTCCGTGCCTGCCGGGAGGCCCGGGGTGGCGTCCGACTGCTGCGCGAGTTCCCGACCGAACGCGTCGGCCGACGGGGCGGGACGCACCGGCAGCGCCACCGGGCCGGTGACGATGGTGAGTTCCGGCGCGGGTGCCTGCCCGCTGGTGAGCAGGTTGACGCCGTGCTCGGACACGCCGAGCACGAGCCGCTCCCCCTCGACGTCGACCACGACGACGCTCGCCTTGCCGCCGATGCCCTGCCGGCCGACGACCTCGACGGTCGCCGCACGACGGCCCGACGGCTTGCCCGAGAAGCGCTTGCGGCTCGCGCGGTGCAGCACCCACATGAGGGCGAGCACGACGCCGAGCGAGAGCGCGACGCGGAGGGTGACGACGAGGGTGTCCACGTGCGGGTCAGACCGTTTCGGCGACGTCGAGGATGCGGGTGATCCGGACCGCGTAGTCCTGGTCGACGACGACGACCTCTCCGTGCGCGATGAGCCGGCCGTTCAGCAGGACGTCTGCGGGGGCACCGGCACTGCGGTCGAGCTCGACGACGGCGCCGGGCTCCATGCCGAGCACGTCGCGGACCGACATCCGGGTGCGGCCGATCTCGACCGTCAGGGTCATCTCGACGTTGTTGATCCGGCCGAGGTTGCCGGCCGGCAGGTTCGCCACGACGGGCGCGGACACCGTGCCGTTCTCGCGGATCCGGATGCCGAACCACCCGGCGGGCAGGCCACCGGCGGTCAGTTCGAACACGACGGTGTCCGGGTCGGCCAGCAGTGACGCGGCCGACTCGCGGTTCGCCTCGCCGAGCACACCGACGCCGAGGACCCCGGCCGCGGCCTCGAGCGACGGGCGCAGCACGTCCGTGACGGCCACGATGCCGTGGTCGGTGCCTCCGGCGGCCGTGATCGCCTCGAGGTCGGTGAGCACGAGCGCCAGGTCGGCCGACAGGCCGCCGACGAACGAGGCGACGACGGCGTCCGTCGCCGCGTCGAGCACGACCGGTGTCGCGCCTCCGGGCAGGAGCAGTGCGCTCAGCGGGGCGGCCGTCGGGAGCTGCGCCGCGAGCGACTCGGCCGCTGCGGTGTGGAGGGTGGTCGTTTCGGTCATCAGTGCTGCTCCGTGCTCGTGGTGGTGACGACGATGCCGGCGAGGCGCGAGCCGTTCGCGCCGACCGCGGCGGTGCCGACGGGTTCGCCGTCGACCGCGATGGTGAGGGGCCGGTGCTGCGGGTGCGGCAGCGGCAGGACGTCGCCGACGGCGAGCCGCAGGACCTGCGTCGGCAGGACCGCGGCCGGGGCGAAGCGCAGGCTGACGCCCACGGGCACGCTCTCGAGCTGCGCGTCGAGCAGGGCTCGGGCGTCGGCGGGCGACACGTGCGCGGCGGCCTCGCCGAGCTGCGGCAGGACGGCCTCGGCCGGCAGGGCCAGCGTGCCCGGGGCGATGCGGTCGCCGACCCGGATCGAGAACGAGGCGACGATCATCAGGTCGCCCTTCTGCGCGGCCTGGGCGAACTGGCTGTTGAACTGGAACCCGCCGACCGTGACGTCCTGCGCGAGCAGCCCGCCGAACGAGTAGCGGAGGTCTTCGAGGGCGTCCTCGACGATCTTGCGGACCAGGGCCTGCTCGATCGGCGTGAAGGTGCGGTCCGGCGTCGGCAGCGGCTTCGAGGCGCCCAGCGCGTGCGACACCCACGTCAGCGCGGCGTCGAGCGGGACCTGCAGCACGCCCTTCGGGGTCAGGCCGGTGATCGGCAGCAGCACCATGCCGGTGAGCGCGGGCAGCGACGCGGCGTACTCGTCGTACGTCGTCATCTGCACCTGCTCGCAGGTGACCTGGCTGACCGCGCGGACCTTCGCCGTCAGCTGCGTGCCCCACTGGCGCGCGAACGTCTCGAAGGCGAGCTCGAGGACCCGGGCGTGCTCACGGGCCAGCGTCGACGGGCGCGCGAAGTCGTACACCTCGGGTGCTGGCAGGGTCTCGGTCACGGGTGCGTCTATCGGTCACCTGTGGGGCACCCGTCAGTGCTGTACCCCGTAGTGGGGCGGTGGCGTCGTCCGTGCGTCAGGCCGTCCGGGCTCCGTCCTGTGTGTGTGTCAGCCCTGCTGCGCTCCGTCCTGTGCCTTCGCCAGCGCCGGCATGAGGGCGCTGACGTCCTGGTCGGCGTTCGACAGGACCACGATGTCGACCCGCCGGTTCAGGGCGAGGTCCCGGTCCGTGCCGCCCTTCGCCAGTGGCCGGCTCGACCCGAACCCGACGCTCTGCACGTGGTCGCCGGGCATCCCGCCCCGCTCGACCAGGTCGCGCAGGACCCCGGTCGCCCGCGCGGCGCTGAGCTCCCAGTTGGTGGCGTACGGCGCGGTCGAGTTCCGCTGGTCGGCGTGCCCCTCGACGCTGACGTCGTGGTCGGAGGTCTTCAGCACCGGCGCGATGGCGTCCATGATCGACCGCGCCTGGTCGGACAGGTCCGCGCTGTTCGTGCCGAAGTACGTCTCGCTGCCGATCAACCGGACGATCAGGCCGCGGGCGTCCACCGTGAACTGGACGTTCTCGGTCTGGCCCGCCTTCGCCAGGTTGCGCTGGATCGCACGCTCGAGCTTCGTCAGGTCGTCGAGCTCGCGCTTCGCCTCGGCGAGGTCCTGCTTCGTCGCCGTCGTCGGCACCACCGTCGACGCGGGGTCGACGTTGGTGTCCTTCGTGCCCGACGAGGCGGTCGAGTGGTCGGCCTGGGACTTGTCCGTCGAGTAGCCGGAGCCGTCCTCGACCTGGTCCTTCGTCACGACGGTGCCGCTCGCGGTGTCGATCTTCTGCGAGTCGACCTCGCCGAAGCCGGTGGCGAGCGACTGCTTCAGCTGGATGTACTTCTCCTGGTCGACGGTGGACATCGCGAAGAGCACGAGGAACATGCACATCAGCACCGTGATCATGTCCATGTACGACGCCATCCAGCGCTCGTCGGGGTGCTCAGCCTCGTCGTGGGACTTCTTCGCGCGACCGCGGCCGCGGCCTCGGGGGTTGGCGCTCACGGTCAGGCCGCCAGCTGCTGGTCGTCGGCCGCGTCGGCCTTCTTGCCGCCCTTGCCACCCTTGCCGCCCGTGTCGGCGCGGGCAGCGGGCGGGACCATGGCCTTCAGCCGCTCACCGAGCAGACGGGGCTGGCTGCCGGCCTGCACCGCGAGCAGCCCCTCCATCAGGAGCGTCTGGCGGTCCGACTCGAGCTGGGCGAGCTTGCGGAGCTTGCCGCCGATCGGCAGCCACATGAAGTTCGCGGTCAGCAGGCCCCACAGGGTGGCGACGAACGCGCTGGCGATCAGCGGTCCGAGCTCGTCGGGCTTGCCGAGGTTCGCGAGCACGTGGGTGAGCGAGACCACGGTGCCGATGATGCCGACGGTCGGCGCGAACCCGCCGAGGCCCATGAAGAACGCGCTCGCGCTCCGGGTCGGGGCCGCGTTCGACTCGATCTCGTCCTCGAGCAGGATCCGCAGCTCGTCGCCGTCGGTGCCGTCCGCGATGTTCTGCAGCGCCTTCTTCATGAACGGGTCGTCGTGCTTGTCGGCCTCCTGCTCGAGGGCGAGCAGGCCGTTGGCGCGGGCGGTCTCGGCGAGCCCGACGACGTCGTCGATGACCGACGCCGGCGGGGTGACCTTGCCGGTGAACGCCTTCGGGACCGCCTTGAAGCTGGCGATCGCGTCCTTGAGGGTGGTGCTGGCGATGCCGCAGCCGATGGTGGCGCCGAACACGAGCAGCATCGGGGCGGGCAGGAAGAGTCCACCGAGCTCGACGTGCTCCATCTGGACCATGCCGAACAGGGCGCCGAAGGCGAGCAGGATGCCGACGATCGTTGCGATGTCCACGTCAGCGACCCCCGTCCAGCGCGCGGCCGTGCTGCGTGGAGCGGAGTGCGGCGACCGGGGCGAGCGTGGGCTGCGGGCCGGTGTTCGTGCTCGAGCGGGAGGCCTGGTCGGTGCCGTAGGCCATGCCGACGATCCGTGCGCGGTACGCCGCGATCAGGTCGATGACGTCGGCCATTGACTCCCGCACGATGTACTTCGCGCCGTCGACCATGATGAGCGTCGTGTCCGGCGTCTCCTGGATGCGCTCCACGAGATCGGGGTTCACAGCGAATCCGCTGCCGTTCAGTCGTGTGACGACGATCATGGCCCGTCCTGGTTCTCGATCGTCCCGCCGCCGTCCGTGGGGCAGGATGCGGGCCCGTCCGTGGGCCTGCACGGAGGACTATCGGCGGACGCGGCGGGTGCGTTAGCGACGCGTTCGGGTCGTCTCAGCTGATCCCCAGGAAGTCACTGCATCCGATCGGGGTGCTCCGACGGTAGTGGGGGTACGAGGTCGAGGACGACGTCGTCCGCACCGGCCCGGACAGGCCCGAAGGAGCACGTCATGCGCAAGACACTCGCCACCGGCCTCAGCGCCGGTGTCCTGTTCGCCGCCGCCGCGGCCGTACTGCCCGCGACCGCTGCGACCGCCGCCACCGGCGAGGCGACGCTCTCGGTCCTCCACGCCGTCCCGGACGTCACCGTCGACGTCTACCTCGACGGCGAGCGTGCCATCGACGACTTCACCCCGGGCACCCTCGCCGGCCCGATGATGGTGCCGGCAGGTGCGCACCAGCTCGCGATCACCGCCTCGGACGCCACCGACGCCTCGAAGCCGATCATCGGTCCGGCGGACGTCTCGTTCGACGCGGGGGGCAACTACACCGCCGTCGCCCACGACGCCACGGACGGGTCGCCGACCGCCACGGTGTTCACCAACGACACCTCGGCCGTCGCGGCAGGCCAGGGACGCCTGGTCGTCCGCCACGTCGCCGCCGCACCGGCCGTCGACGTCCTCGCCGGTGGGCAGGCAGTCGTGTCGAACCTGTCGAACCCCGACGAGCAGGCACTCGAGCTGCCGGCCGGCACCGTCTCGGCGAGCGTTGCAGCGACCGGTACCACCGACCCCGTGATCGGCCCGGCGGACGTCGCGGTCACCGCGGGTTCGTCGACCATCGTCTACGCCTGGGGCAGCCTGGACGACGACCTCGCCCTCGCCACGCAGACCATCGCTGACCTCGGTGGCACGCCGAACGGCGTCCCCGCCGGGAACGCCGGTCTCGTGGCCACGAACGACCAGGGCCCCCTGCCCCTGGTCGGCGCAGCGGCGGCCGCACTGGCCGCCGCTGCCGCGATCGGGGCCGTGGTGCTCCGCCGCCGGCACGCAGCGCCCCGCCGCTGAACGTGCCACGCCCCGTGCGGTCCGCCACGGTGACGCTCGTCGTCGCCGTGGCGGCCGCCGCCCTGACCGGGTGCTCGTCGGCCGGGACCACCCCCGGCGGGCAGCCGTCCGTCCTGCCGACCACCACCCCCACACCGGTCCCGTCGGCGTTCTCGACCGAGGTGCCGCAGCAGGCCGCCACGATCCCGCCGATCCGGAACGCCCCCGCCCCGACCACCATCACCGTCGACCACGCCGGCATCAGCGCGCCGGTCCGTCCCGAGGGGGTCGACGAGGACGGCGCGATGGCGCTCCCGCCCGACCCGGCGACCGCGGGCTGGTACCGGTTCGGTGCCGCCCCGTCGTCCACCGGGGGCACCGTCGTCATCGCGGCCCACGTCGACGCGGTCGGCTACGGCACCGGCCCGTTCTCACGCCTCGGCGACGCCCCCTCCGGTACCCGGATCACCCTGACGGACGCGGACGGTGCCGAGACCGCGTGGCGGATCGACTCCGTCAGCATGCTCGAGAAGCGGGGACTCCCCTGGGGCGAGGTGTTCCGTGACGACGGACCACGACGGCTCGTCCTGGTGACCTGCGGCGGGACGTTCGACGGAGCCACCGGACACTACGAGAGCAACCTCGTCGTCACCGCGGTCCCGGCCTGACCGTGGCGACGATCCGCCCCCTACGATCGGATCGTGGTCGACGACGACCGCGCCAGCGACAGGAAGACGTGACGACCATCCTCCCGGACGACAGCGAGCTCTCGGACGCGTTCCGCGCCGGGGGCGAGCACGCCCTGCGAGCCGTCTACGAACGGTGGTCGTCGCTCGTCTACTCGCTGGCCCTGCGCGCCCTGGCCGACCCGGCCGCCGCCGAGGACGTCACGCAGCAGGTGTTCGTGAAGGCCTGGCAGCGCAGCACGAGTTACGACCCCGGCCGCGCCCCGCTCGGCGCGTGGCTGGTCGGCATCACCCGGAACTGCATCGCCGACGCGCAGAACGAGCGTCGACGGCACGCCAGCGCCGCTGACCCGGACGTGGTCGAGGAGACCACCCCGGCGCCGGAACCGGCCTTCGACCTGGCCGAGCGCGCACTCGTCGCCGACGAGCTCGAGCGGCTCGACGAGGTCCCACGACGCGTGATGCGACTGGCGTTCTACGACGACCTCAGCCATCGTGAGATCGCCGAACGGCTCGAACTGCCGCTGGGCACCGTCAAGAGCCACATCCACCGAAGTCTGGCTCGGCTCCGAACACGTCTGGAGGTGATCGAATGAAGCACGTCGACGACGAGACGCTGGCGATGCTCGCGGTCTCCGACCAGGTCGCGACGGACGACGTCGCCGAGCACCTGGTGTCCTGCGACCGGTGCCGCGACGAGGTGGCCGCACTGCAGCGGGTCGCCGCGGTGACCCGCGCGTCCGAGGACGTGACGTTGGCCGCGCCCCCGGAGCACGTGTGGGAGCGGATCGCGGCCGAGATCGCCCGGACGCCACAGCAGGCTGCGGCGCCGGCGACCGAACCCGAACGAGCGGCCGAACGCGCATCCGAAGGGGCGCCCGCCGGCACCCGGTCCGACGCGCAGCACCACGCCGTGGCCCGCCGAACCCGATCCCGTCCCCGTCGTCGCCGAGCCCTCGCCGTTGCGATCGCCGGCGTCGGTGTCCTCGCCGTCGTCCTCGGCATCGGTGTGGCATCGGGGATCGTCCCAGGACTCCCCCGCGGCGACACCGAGACCGTCCTGGCGAACACCGAGCTCGCAGCACTGCCCGGTTGGTCGGGGACGACCGGCCGTGCCGAACTCGAACGTGACCAGGACGGCCGGGTGACCCTCGTCGTCGACCTGCACGGTGAGCGCGGTCGCTCCGGCACCGGTCCGCTGCGCGAGGTCTGGATGATGCGGTCGGACCTCGGCGGACTGGTGAGCGTCGGCTACCTCGACGGCGACCAGGGCCGCTTCACGGTGCCCGACGGCGTCGACACCGCGGAGTTCCCGGTCGTCGACGTCTCGGCCGAGGCCGACGACGGCGATCCGGCGCACTCCGGCAACTCGATCGTCCGGGGCACCCTGACCGATCCCTGAGCAGTTTCGTCCCCGAAATTCCCAACTGTGACGTATTCGAGACCTCCGGACGCGCAATGGGTGTCCATCTTCCACCGGTTTATCTCATGAGCGTGTTAGCGTGGCGCGCATGACCGACACCACCACCGTCGTCTCGCCGGCATCTCCGGCGACCGCAGCACCCCTCCGTGAGGTCGGCGCCCTGATCCGGGGCGCCCGCAAGGGCCGCAGCATGACGCAGGCCCAGCTCGCCGAACGCGTCGGCACCAGCCAGAGCGCGATCAACCGCATCGAGCAGGGCGGGCAGAACCTGTCCCTCGAGATGCTCACCCGCATCAGCGACGCCCTCGACCAGCAGATCGTCTCGATCGGCGGTGCGCCGCAGCGCGCCCACCTGCGCGTGCAGGGCGGCCGGAAGCTCAGCGGCTCCATCGCGGTGAACTCGAGCAAGAACGCCGCCGTGGCGCTGCTCTGCGCCTCGCTGCTCAACCGCGGCGTGACCCGTCTGCACAAGGTCGCCCGGATCGTCGAGGTCGACCGCATCATCGACGTGCTCCGCAGCCTCGGCGCGAGCGTCACGTGGTCGGAGGACGGCGAGACCCTCGAGATCGTCGCCCCCGACGACCTGCACCTCGACGCGATCGACGCCGACGCCGCCCGCCGCACCCGCAGCGTGCTCATGTTCCTCGGCCCGCTCAGCGGCCGGTACGAGTCCTTCCGCCTGCCCTACGCCGGCGGCTGCGACCTCGGCACCCGCACGGTCGAGCCGCACCTCATCGCGCTCCGTCCGTTCGGCGTGGACGTCGAGGCGACCTCCGGCTGGTACGAGGTCGACGTCGCGAACCAGGCCGTCCCCACCAAGTCGGTCGTGCTCACCGAGCGCGGTGACACCGTGACCGAGAACGCGATCCTGGCCGCCGCGGCCCGCGACGGCGAGACCGTCATCCGGAACGCCAGCCCCAACTACATGGTGCAGGACCTCTGCTTCTTCCTCGAGCTGCTCGGGGTGCAGATCGAGGGCATCGGCACCACCACGCTCCGCATCACCGGCAAGAGCCGCATCGACGAGGTCGTGGACTACTGGCCGAGCGAGGACCCGGTCGAGGCGATGAGCCTGCTGACCGCCGGCATCGTCACAGCGTCGACCCTCACCGTGACCCGTGCACCGATCGAGTTCCTCGAGATCGAGCTCGCGACCCTGGCCGAGATGGGCCTGCGCTTCGACGTCAGCGAGGAGTACGCCGCGGCCAACGGCCGCACCCGCCTCGTCGACATCACGGTGCACCCGTCCGAGCTGCACGCGCCGATCGACAAGATCCACGCGATGCCGTTCCCCGGCCTGAACATCGACAACCTGCCGTTCTTCGTCGTCATCGCAGCCATGGCCGAGGGCACCACGCTCGTGCACGACTGGGTCTACGAGGGCCGGGCGATCCACCTGCTCGACCTCACCCGCCTGGGCGCGAGCGTCACCCTGCGTGACCCGCACCGCCTCGACGTCACCGGCCCGACGCACTTCTCCGGTGCCGAGATCAGCTGCCCGCCGGCGCTGCGGCCCGCCGTGGTGATCCTGCTGGCGATGCTCGCGGCGAAGGGCGAGAGCGTCCTGCGCAACGTCGGCATCATCGCCCGTGGCTACGAGCAGCTCCAGGAGCGCCTCAACTCGCTCGGCGCGTCCATCGAGACGTTCCACGACTGACGCTCCGGCGAGCAAGGCCCCCGCAAGCCACCGGTGTTCGCCGGTTGAACACGTGCAGACCGCGGTTCAGCACGCGAACACCGGTGTTGTGCGCTCCCTCCCTGACGGCGGCTGCACTCCCCCGCCCGGCGGCTGTTCCTGTCGCTCGGGATCGTCGCGGGCGTGCTCGCGATGCTCCTGCCGCCGGCCGCCGTCGCGGTCGGTGACGCGACCGACCCGGCCAGCTCCTTCGAACAGGCGGTGTTCGCGCCGGCTCGTTCTCCGCGCACCTGGCCGAGGTGCGTCCCGCCCTCGCCGCCTTCGGCGCCGCGTTCATCCGGCAGGTCTTCGCCGAGTACCTGTTCCACACCGACCGCGCGTCCCGCAGGTCGTGGCTGGGCAGCCTGGAGGCGCGGCTCGCCTCCGTCGCGCGACCCCGCGTCTGGTCGCTGGTCACCGCTGCGACGGGGGTCGTGGTGTCCTCCGTGCTCGTCGGGTCGCGTTCCGGGTGGGCCGCCGGTGCCTTGCTGCCGGTCGCGCTCGGCGGGGCGGCCGGCATCGCCGCGTACCTCGTGTCGAAGCGGACCGCGTCGTGGGCACTTGGTCCGGGTGCCGGAGGCGGCGCCTCGGACACGGCGTCGATCGGGGTCGGCCGCGGTGCCTGGCGGATCCACCTCTCCGCGTCGACCGTCGTGGTCGAGCGGGGGCTCGTGGTGTTCATGCTCTTCGAGATCCTCGACGGCGTGTACAGCCTGTCGGTGCTGCTGTGGGCGAGTCTGCTCGTGCCGATCCCGGGCGTCGTCGTGGGGTGCTTCAGGACCGTCGTGATCGGGTCGGCGCTGATGGGTTCCCTGCCGTGGCGTGCGTGGTGGCGGCGGGTGGTGCGGCGGCCGCGGGCGGTGTGAGCGGCGGTTCGTGAGGCGTCGTGCGGTGTGGTGCGGCGCGTCGTTCGGCCGTGGTGCGGCGCGTCGTTCGGCTGTTCTGGAAGGATCCACCGTGGATCGGCGTTGACTGGCGGGTCGGACGACGATCGGAGTGCACGTGCTGGGACCGGAACTGGTGGTCGTGCTCGGCCTCGCCATCGCACTGACGGCGGCCGTGGCCGATCGGATCCGGATCGCTCCACCCGTGCTGCTCCTGGTCTTCGGCGCGCTGCTGGCGTTCGTGCCCCAGTTCGCGGACGTCGAGCTCCCCGCCGAGGCCGTGCTGCTGCTGTTCCTGCCGGCGCTGCTCTACTGGGAGAGTCTGACGACGTCGCTCCGCGAGATCCGGAAGAACCTGCGCGGCATCGTCCTGATGGGCACCCTGCTCGTCGTGGTGACCGCCGGTGCCGTCGCCGTGCTGCTGCACCTGCTCGGGATCCCGTGGGGGCCGGCCTGGGTGCTCGGCGCCGCGGTCGCCCCGACCGACGCGACCGCGGTCGGCGTGCTCACGAAGATGCTGCCGCGGCGGAACGTCACGGTGCTCCGCGCCGAGAGCCTGGTGAACGACGGCACCACCCTGGTCGTCTACGGCATCGCGGTGGCCGTCACCGTCGGTACGCAGGAGCTCACCTTCTGGGGTGTGTCGGGCATGCTCGTCCTGTCGTACATCGGCGGGGTCGCCGCCGGTCTCGTCGCCGCCTGGATCGGGACGATGGTGCTGCGGCGCGTGGACACCGTCGTGCTCGAGAACCTCGTCACCCTGCTCGTGCCCTTCGCGGCCTTCCTGGCCGCCGAGGCCATCGGCGCCTCCGGCGTGCTCGCCGTCGTGGCGGCCGGCATCGTCGTCAGCCAGGTCGGCCCCAAGCTCGACCGCGCCGAGACCCGCCAGCAGGTGCGTGCGTTCTGGTCGTTCCTGACCTTCCTGCTCAACGGCGCACTGTTCGTCCTGGTCGGCATCGAGGCGATGGTCGCCGCACGCGCACTCGACCCCGCCGACCTGCTGCGCGGGACCGGGATCGTCTTCGCGGTCGCGGTGCTGCTCGTCATCGTGCGGTTCGCCTTCCTCAACGCCGCGGGCGGGACCATCTGGCTCGTCACCCGACGCACCGGCGGGGAACCGCGCGAGGGGCACCGCGACCGGCTCGTCAGCGGGTTCGCCGGGTTCCGGGGCGCGGTGTCGCTCGCCATGGCCGTCGCCGTGCCGCGCACCCTCGAGTCCGGCGGCGACTTCCCCGAGCGCGACCTCATCGTCTTCGTCACCGCCGGGGTGGTCATCGTCACGATCGTCGGGCAGGCCCTCGTACTGCCGGCCGTCCTGCGTCGCGCCGCGCTGCCCGAGGACGAGTCCGTCAGCGAGGAACGTCGCTACGCCGAACGCACCGCGATCGAGGAGGCGCTCGATGCGCTCCCCCGTCTGGCACGGTCGACCGGAGCGGATCGTGCCACCGTCGATCGCCTGCGGAAGGACTACGAGGCGCACCTCGACGTGATCGAGGCCCGCGAGGGGGACGATGACGACCACCCCGCGCTGCAGCGGCACGACAACGCGGTCGCCCTCGAGCTGGCGCTCGTCCAGCACAAGGCGAACACGCTGTTGCGCCTGCGCGACGCCGACGAGATCGACGACCTGGTGCTGCGTCAGGTCCGCGCCGGGTACGACGCGGAAGAGGCGCGGCTGGACGGCATGGAGTCGGTGGCGTCACCGCCCACGTCGTCGTAGGGCGGCTCCGGGCACACCTGGTCGAACCGGGCGTACCCGGTCTGTCGTTCTGACCAGGTACGCCCGTTTCCAGTTCCCAACACAGCCGTCATGGGAAGGAACGCACTCGCCCGGCCGCCTGGTCAGGGCCGCGCGTCGAACCGTCGGCGGTAGCTCGAGGGTGTGCTGCCGAACGCCACGGCGAAGTTCTGCCGCAGTGTGACCGGGTTGCCGAACCCGCACGCTGCGGCGATCCGGTCGACGGGCAGGCCGGTGGTCTCGAGCAGTCGACGGGCCTCGTCCAGACGGCGACTCCGTACCCAGGCCGCGGGGGTGGTGCCGGTCGACACCCTGAAGGCCCGGACGAAGCTGCGGCGGCTCATGTGGGCCGCCGCAGCGAGTCGGTCGACGCCGAGCTCCTCGTCCAGGTGCTCCACCGCCCAGGCCGATGCCGTCGCCACCGGGTCGTCGTCGCGACGCTGCACGACCGGCCGCTCGATGTACTGGGCCTGGCCGCCTTCGCGGTGCGGCGCGACGACCAGGCTCCGCGCGACCCGGTTCGCAGCCTCGGCGCCCAGCCGCGTCCGCACGACGTGCAGGCACGCGTCCAGCCCGGACGCCGTGCCCGCCGACGTCAGCACGTCACCGTGGTCGACGTAGAGCACGTCGGGGTCCACGGTGACGTCGGGGTGCGCGGCGGCGAGCCGGTCGACCTCGCGCCAGTGCGTCACAGCGCTGCGTCCCGCGAGGAGCCCGGCACCGGCGACCGCGATCGACCCGAGGCACAGACCGACCACGACCGATCCACGCGCGTGTGCTTCGACGACCGCCCGCTCGGTCGGTGTCGGCAGGCGGGTGCCGTCGTCGGTCCAGGACGGCACCACGACCAGGTCGGCGTCCGCCGCGGCGGCGAGCCCCTGAACCGGACCGAGCGTCAGCCCCTCGGCGGTCCGGACCGAACCGGGCCGGTCGGAGAAGACGACAGTCTCCCAGTCGGCGAGCCCGAGTCGGGTGACCTCGTCGAACACCATCTGCGGGACCGACAGGTGGAACATCGTGATGCCGTCGAAGGCGTAGATGGCGATCCGCACGCGGGACTCCTCCGGTTTGGCCTGGATCCATCGTACCGATGCACGCGTGCCAATCGCACCGAGGGCATCGACGGACGAGGATCGTCGAGTACGCCCACCGACCCAAGGAGCTCCCGTGTCCGATCCCCAGCGCGCCCTCGTCCTCGTCGACATCCAGCTGGAGTACTTCAGCGGTCCACTCGAGGTCCGGTTCCCGCCCGTCCGCGACGCGCTCGCGCAGATCACGAACGCGATCGACGCCGCGACGGCTGCCGACACGCCGATCGTCGTCGTCCAGCACACCGCCGGCGATGCTGCTCCCGTGTTCAACCCGACGACGGAGGCGTTCGCCCTGCACCCCGAGATCGAGCGGCGACGGACGCCCGAGTGGCATCAGGTCACGAAGCAGTTCAGCTCCGTCTTCGCCCACACGGACCTGCTCGCCTGGCTGCAGGAGCGGTCGATCGACACGGTCACCCTGGTCGGCTTCATGACGAACAACTGCATCATCGCCTCGGCGGCCGAGGCGGAGGCGCTCGGCGTCTCGGTCGAGGTGCTGTCCGACGCGACGGGCGCGATCAACATCGTCAACGCCGGCGGGGCCGTGTCCGCCGAGACGGTGCACCGGACGCTGATGGCGTTGTTGCAGTCGAACCTCGCCGCCGTCGCACCGACCTCGGAGTGGACGTCGGCACTCACCGCCGGAGTCGCGATCCCCAGGGACGCGCTGCCGACGTCGGCTCTCGCGGGGACCCAGCGGTTCCCGGGCTGACATCGGTTCTCATCTATAAATGTATTGCAACTTCTGCATGTGTGACCTACGCTGAGGGCATCCCAACCGACGATCAGCAGGAGGTCACCATGGCCGAGCACGAGAACAGCGCCGAGCACACCGTCGCCGAGCACGCACACCAGGACGGCTGCGGCCACGAGACGGTCCAGCACGACGACCACGTCGACTTCGTCCACGACGGACACAAGCACGCCCAGCACGGCGACCACTACGACGAGCACTGATCGACAGCGCTGATCACCAGCACCGACACGACGGCCCCGACGCACCGCGTCGGGGCCGTCGTGTTGCATGCACGTATGCGCGTGCGCTTACATGAGTCCATGTCAGACGGGATCGAAGCAGCGGCGGACCTCTTCAAGGCGCTGTCCTCGCCCGCCCGACTGCGGATCCTGTCCGCGCTGATCTCCCGGTCGTCCGACGTCGGCTCCCTCGCCGAAGCGACCGAACTGTCGCAGCCCCTGGTGTCCCAGCACCTTCGCACGCTGCGGCTCGCGGGCATCGTGCAGGTCGAACGCATCGGGCGGAACGCCGTGTACTCGCTGCACGACGAGCACATCGCGCACATCGTCGGCGATGCTGTCAGCCACGTGCGCGAGGCCGAAGCCGGCTGATCACCGACTGCGCCTGACACACGTCAGCAGCAGTCACAGCCGTCGCCTTCCCGCTCCCCCGTCAGCGCCGACACCGGCTGCTTGCACGCGTCACCGCGCCAGGCCTCGAGTCCCTCGCGTACGGCGAACACCACCACGACGAGTCCGGCGAGCGGATCGGCCCACCACCAGCCGAACAGGGTGTTCGCCAGCAGGCCGAGCAGCACCGCCGCCGACAGGTAGCTGCAGATCAGCGTCTGCTTCGAGTCGGCGATCGCCGACGCCGAACCGAGTTCGCGTCCGGTCCGCCGTTCGACGAGGCTCAGGAACGGCATGACCGCCAGGCTCACCGCGGCCAGGACGATGCCGACCGGACTGTGCTCCGGCGACCGGACACCCGTGAAGGTCAGGACGGCATCGACACTCACCACGACGGCGAGCCCGAAGAACGAGACCGCGATCACCCGCAGTGCCGTTCGCTCCCGGGCCTCCGGGTCACGCCCGGCGAACTGCCACGCGACGGCCGCTGCCGACAGGACCTCGACGATCGAGTCGAGCCCGAAACCGATCAGCGCGGTGGAGGAAGCAACCGAGCCGGCGGCGATCGCCACGACGGCCTCGATCACGTTGTAGGCGATGGTCGCTGCGACGATCCACCTGATCCGTCGCCGGAGCACGCCGCCACGGACCGGTGCGAGCGACACCGATACCGTGCTCACCGCTCGACCTCGCAGCCGGCGTCCGCGACCCAGCCGTCATCGGCGACGTCCACCGCCAGCACCACGTCGACCAGGGACTCGAGCGCGCGGGTGAGGTTGCGGTCCGCGATCTCGTACCGGGTCCGACGCCCCTCGGGCACGGCGACGACGATCCCGCAGCCGCGCAGGCACGCCAGGTGGTTCGACACGTTCGTCCGCGTCAGCTCGAGTTCCTCGGCGAGCCGCGCCGGGTAGCCGGGTTCGTCGAGCAGCCGGAGCAGGATCCGCGCACGCGTGGGGTCGGAGAGCGCCCGCCCGAGGCGGTTCAACACGTCGTGCCGCGAGGCAATGGTCAGCATGTACTGACCATACCCGAGCTCAGACGTCCCCGAGCCGCCGCCCGGTCAGCGCGTCGTTCCAGCTCGTGCGGCCGCCGGGACCACGCGACTCGTGCACGCCGTCGTGGCCGCGTGGTCGATCGCACCACCAGCGGTCGAAGACGCTGCGGCAGCGGTGGTCGGACTGGTGGTCGGTGTCGTGGTTCTCGCACATCGCACCGATGAGACGTCACGACGCGTCGTTTCGTCACGACCCGGCGCCGAACTCCCTGCACCACGAACGATGGTGAGCAGGAACGGTCGAGTCCCCCTTCAGCACCCGACCGATCCTGCTCACCAAGCGCCCGCCGACGCAAGCGCCCGCGACGCGAGCGCCAGCGACGCGAGCGCCAGCGACGCGAGCGCAGCCCGCCGTTAGCGCTTCAGGTTCGTGAGCTCCTGCAGCACCTCGTCCGAGGTGGTGATGATGCGGGCGTTCGCCTGGAACCCGCGCTGCGCCACGATCAGGTTCGTGAACTCCTGCGACAGGTCGACGTTCGACATCTCGAGCGTCCCCGCCGCGAGCGACCCGACGCCCGCCGAGCCGGGACCGCCGACCGTCGCACCGCCCGAGTTCGCGGTGGCACGGTAGCCCGACGCCCCGGTCTTCTCGAGGCCGGCCGGGTTCGCGAACGTGGCCAGGGCGATGCGGCCGAGCGCGAGCGACGCGCCGTTCGAGAACGTGCCGGTGACGGTGCCGTCCTTCGAGATCGAGTAGCCCTGCAGTGCGCCGGCCTCGCGGCCGTTCTGTGAACCGATCGCCGCGGTGTTGAGCGAGGCGAACCCGGTCAGGTCGCCCATGTCGACCCGGATCCCACCGACGGCGAGGGTCCCGCCGGCGGTCAGCTTGCCGTCGGTGCCGAAGGTCAGCGAGGTCGTCGCCGTGGTGCCTTGGCCGTTGCGCCCGGTGACGTCCCAGCCGTCGGCGGTGCGCGTGTAGGCGAGCGACATCGTGTGCTTGGCACCCGAGGCGTCGTACACGGTGGCCTCGCGCGTGATGGTCTGGCCGACCGCGGTCTCGGACGGCAGGTTTCCGGCGACCGTGGCGGCGGTGGTGCGGACCGCCGGGGCCGCGGCGTCGAGCGGCAGCGTGATGTCGGACAGCTGGCCGTTCTCGTTGACGACGCCGTTCGTGGCCGGGTAGCCCTGCACGATCTTGCCGTCGGCGGTGACCAGGCGGCCGTCCGCGTCGAAGTCGAACGCACCGGCGCGGGTGTAGACGGTGTCGTTGCCCAGGCGGGTGACGAAGAAGCCGTCGCCCGAGATCATCAGGTCGGTCGCCTTGCCGGTGGCCTGCGCCGAGCCCTGGGAGAAGTTCGTGGAGACCCCGGCGACCTGCACGCCGAGGCCGATCTGGGCCGGGTTCGTGCCGCCGATGCCGGTCTGCGGTCCGCCGGCACCCTGGGTCATCTGCGACAGGGTGTCCTGGAACACGGTGGTCGACGACTTGAAGCCCACGGTGTTGACGTTGGCGATGTTGTTGCCGGTGACGTCGAGCATCTGCTGGTGGGAGCGGAGGCCGGAGATCCCGGAGTAGAGCGAGCGGAGCATGGTGCGTCCTTTCGGAGAGGCAGGAAGAGCGAGGAAGAACGAGGAAGAACGAGGAAGAACGAGGAAGAACGGGGAAGGCAGGCCTGGGCGTCAGGGAGCCGGAGCGGTGGTGGTGATGCCGGAGATCACGTCGAGAGCGACCTCCTTCCCGTTCACGGTGACCGTGGGGACGCTGTTCGCGTACGACACGGCCGAGGCGGTCCCGGTGACGGACTTGCCCGAGTCGGCGTCGGTGTAGCTGACCTGCTTGCCGACGAGGTTCGCTGCGGCGATGCGCATCTGGAGCGAGAAGTTCTCGTTCCCCGTCGTGGTCTGGTTGGTGATCTGCTCCATCATCGCGAGCTGCGTCTGCTGGCTGATCATCTGGTTGGTGTCCATCGGCGAGGACGGGTCCTGGTTGCGCAACTGCGTGACGAGCAGCTTCATGAAGACCTCGGAGTCCATCGTCTGGGACTTCTGGGCCGTCGAGTTGGCGGCCAGGGCCGCCGCCTGCGCGGTCGGGTCCACGCTGCCGGTGATGCCGTCGATGGGCATGGTGAGTTCCTGTTCGTGAGCCGGATCAGGCGAGGACGTCGAGTCCCGCGGTGCGGATGGAGGGCGTGTGGGCGGCGGGCTGCGTACGCGGGGTGACCCGCGCCTCCAGGCCGGGGTCGCCAGGCAGCGCACGCGCGGCCGGTCGCTCGTCGCGACCCGGCGCGTCGTGCGGCTGGTTCTGGGACGACAGGTCGAGCGTGGTGCTCACACCGGTGCCGGCCGCGTCGCGTCGCAGGTCCGGCAGGACCTGGCGGACGGCCTCGCGGCCGGCGTCCGACGCGGCGAACAGCTCGACGTGCATGCCGTGCGCGGTGACGTGTGCGCGGACCGTGACCGGGCCGAGGCTGTCCGGCACGACCTGCACGGTGACGACGTGCTCGCCTGGCCCGGCCTGGGCGAGCGAGAACACCGGTCGCGCCAGCTGCTGGGCGAGCGGTGCCGGGGCCGGCGCGGTCGCCGCGGCGGGCGCGGTGGTCGGCGTCGTCGACATGACGAACGGCGTCTCGCCACCGCGGCTGGGGGCGACGGCCGGGAGGCCCGGATCACCCGGCGTCGACGCCTGCTGCTCCGTCCCCTGGCCGGCTCGGGAGCCGGTGCCGGCTGCCGGGGCAGCGACGGTCGCGACGACCGGCGCCTGGGCCGGGGTCACGGTGGCGGTGTCACCGTCGGCGGTGCGGCCGGCGGCGGGGGCTGCGATCGCCGCAGCGGCCGTCGAGGCGGTCGTCGCCGGGTCGGTCGCAGCAGCGGTCGCCACGGCAGCGGTCGCCGCGGGGGTGGCGCCTGCGACGGTCGTCGCGGCAGTGGCCGGAGACGCGGTGCCGACGGGCGCCACGGCGGGGGTCGCCGCGGCGGTGGTCGCCGGGCCCGTCGTCGCTGCGGCAGCGGTCTCCCGTGCCGCGTTCGTCGCGGGTGCCTGCTGCGGGGTCGCCGTGGCGGGGGCGGTGGTCGGCGCCGGGGTCGACGGGACCGGCGTGGAGGCGTCCCCCTCCACCGACGGCGGAGTCGTGGTCGTTCCGACGGTCGCCCCTGCGGCGGCCACGACGACGTGTGGGTCGCCGGCGGGCGTCTCGGCAGCGCTGGTGGCCGACTGGTCCCCCGTGTTGCTCGCGAGGCCCGCCGGCGCGACGGGTGCGGCCACGGCCACGAGTCCGGCGGCGAGCAGCGCCTGCGCGTCGACCGACGGGGAATCGTTCGCGGGCACCGACTGGTCCGACGTGGACACGGACGCAGCCGGCGTGGCGGCGGTGCTCGGCGTCGCGGCCGAGCCGTCCGCCGTGCGGCCGTCGGCGTCGTCCCGCCCGGCGGCACCGTCTCCGGGGCGTCGCTCGGTCGCGACGGCGGCGGTCAGTGCGGCACCGAAGGACCCGGCGGCCGCTGGGTCGGACGCCGCACTCCGGCTGGGGCCCGGTGCGGCGGGCACGGACGGCTGGGTGGCGATGGTCAGGCTCATGCGGCGCTCCCGGACTGCATCATGGACAGCAGCGCGGCGGTCTGCAGGTCGGTCGCGGAACGCGCTGCCGAGGCGGTCGGCGCGGTGATGGCCGCCGGTGCCGCGTGTGCGGGAACGATCCGGCGGATGGTCGCGATGTCGGCGTCGGAGTACCAGTTGTCGACGATCCGGACGTCCTTGCCGGGGCGTGGCGCGTGCAGCACCTTGCCGTCGCCGACGTAGATGACGACGTGGCCCTCGCCCTTCGGGATGATCAGGTCGCCGGGCTGCGCGTCCTTCAGGGAACCGACCTCGACGCCCATCTTCGCCTGGTCCGGCACGACCCGGGGCATGGTGACCCCGAGGTCCTTGAACACCGTCTGCACCAGGCCCGAGCAGTCCATGCCCGCGGTCGTCTCCCCGCCGAACACGTACGGCACGCCGAGGTACTTCTTCGCGTCGGCCACGACGTCGGCCCCGGTGGCACCGCTGCCGGTGGCGAGGGTGCCGGCCCCGGCGTCGACCGAGGTCCCGGGCGCACGGGTGGCCGTCGGGGTCGCTGCGGCGGTCGCACCGGCAGCGGTCGCCGCGCCGGTCGTGCCGTCGGCGGTGGCGAGGGCGTCGGCGAAGGCGGCCGACCCCGCGGCACCGCTGGTGGTGGACGCGCTCGGGGCAGCCGTGGCCGTCCCGCCGCGCAGCGTGTCGATCTGGGACCGGATCTCCGAGATCCGGGAGAGCACCGCTTCGACGCTCATCGGGCACCACCTTCCGTGCGGCGTCGTGCCGCGATCTCGTCGAGGGCGTTCTGTTCGGTCCGGAGATCCTCGGCCGCCTGCAGCTCGGTGTGCTTGCCCTCGAGCTTCTCGAGGCCGACGGCGGCACGACGGGCGGCGGTGTAGTCCTGCTGTGCCCGGTCGGCGTCGGCACGGCGGTTCTGCACCACGGCGTCGAGCTCCTCGAGCATCCCGCGGGTCGCGGCACGGGCCGCGGCGACGGCGCTCAGGGTGGCGGCGTCCCGGATGGGCTGGGCGTCCTCGCTGTCAGCGAGGCTGCGTCGTGCGGCGATCCGGGCGTCGGCCGCGTCACGGACGCGCTCGTTCGCGGTGGCCAGCGTGGCGGCCGCACGGTCCTGTTCGGTGTGGCGCAGGCGCAGGAGTCCGGCGAGCGGGAAACGGCGGGCCATCACGACACCCCCAGCTGCTGCACGAGGCCGCCGAGGCGCTGCCAGGACGCGTCGGCGGTCGCCCGCTCGTCCATGCCCTGGCGCAGGAACGCGTCGATCGATCCCTGGTGGTCGACGGCGGCGTCCACGAGCGGGTTCGACCCGCGCTGGTACGCACCGACGTCGAGCAGGTCCTGGGCGCCGGCTCGGGCGGCCATCACCTTCCGCAGCACGGTGGCGGCGGCACGCTGCTCGGGTCGGGTGACCTTCGAAGCGACGCGGGACACCGAGCCGAGGGCATCGACCGACGGGAAGTGCCCGGTGATCGCGAGCTTGCGGTCGAGCACGACGTGGCCGTCGAGGATGCTGCGGGCCGCGTCGGCGATCGGCTCGTTGTGATCGTCCCCGTCGACCAGCACGGTGTACATGCCGGTGATGCTGCCGACCCGGTCGGTCCCGGCGCGCTCGAGCAGTCCCGCGAGCACCGAGAACGTCGACGGCGGGTAGCCCCGGGTGGCCGGCGGTTCCCCCACCGACAGACCGATCTCGCGCTGCGCCATCGCGACGCGGGTGAGCGAGTCCATCATGAGCACGACGTCCTGACCGGCGTCGCGGAACGACTCGGCGATGCGGGTGGCCACGAACGCGGCGCGCAGGCGCATGAGCGCGGGCTCGTCGGAGGTCGACACGACGACGATCGAGCGGGCGAGCCCCTCGGGTCCGAGGTCGTCCTCCAGGAACTCGCGCACCTCACGGCCGCGCTCCCCCACCAGGGCGATGACGTTGACGGCCGCGTCGCTGCCGCGCGCGATCATCGACAGGAGCGACGACTTGCCCACGCCGGACCCGGCGAACAGGCCCATGCGCTGCCCGCGGCCGACGGTGGTCAGGGTGTCGAGCACGCGGACGCCGAGCTGCATCGGGGTGTCGATGCGGGTCCGGGCCATCGCGCTCGGGGTGTCGTGGTCGAGCGGGACCCAGGTGACCGGTTCGCCGCCGGGGCCCTCGAGCGGACCGCGGTCGTCGATCGGTCGGCCGAGCCCGTCGAGCACGCGGCCGAACAGACCGGATCCGGTCGGCACGAGCACCGGGCGGCCGGTCGGGCGCGCCGGGGTGCCCGCGGTCACGCCGGTCAGGCGGCCGAGCGGCATGCAGCGGACGCCAGAGGCATCGGTGGCGACGACCTCGACCGCGGTCTGTTCGCCGTCCTCGGCGCCGACCGTGACGACCTCGCCGACGCGGGCGTCGAGCCCGGCGATCGTCAGCCCCAGGCCGACGGCGCTCGTGACGACACCGACCCGCTGGGGTGCGGCCCGCAGCAGCGCCTCGTCGAGACCGCGGGGACGGAGCAGCGTGGCGGTCACCGGTCGGCTCCCGTCGCGTCGACACCCAGAGCGGTGCGGGCGCGGTCGAGCGCCGTGGCGATGCGCGCGTCGAGCATGCCGTCCGGCAGGTCGACGACGGCGTCGCCGTCGCGCAGGGCGCCGTCGGCGACGACCGGCACCGGCAGGTCGAGGCCGGCGACGCGCGCGGCGTCCGCCGGGCTCAGCCGGACGGCCACCGGGACCGTGCGGTCGGCGGACGCGAGCGCCCGCCGGACGGTGGCCTCGGCGCCGGACGCGATCCGGGCCTCCCGGCTGCCCTGTCCGTCCGGACCGTCGACGACGGTCGCGTCGTGTGCGGGCCTGGAGGCGCGGACCACGTTCCCGACGATCGCCTCGGCCAGGTCGACCGCCGCGCTCGCGACCGACGCCTCGGCGTCCGCCAGGACGGGTGCGACCGTGGACAGCATGGCGTTCGTGGCGGCGTCGAGGACCGCGATCCGGCGTGCCGTGTCGGCCTGCAGCGCGGCGATCCGCGCGGCGTGCTCGGTCTCCAGCCGGGCGCGCAGGGCGTCGGTCTCGGCCTGCGCCGCCCGCAGGCCGGCGGTGTACCCGGCCGCGTGCCCGCGGACGTCCGCGCTCGACGCACGCTCGCGCCCGGCGGGGTCGGCGAGCACCGGGAAGGCGACGCGGTGCACGACGGTGTCAGTCAACGAGCTCGTCCTCCTCGGCACGGTGCACGGTGACGACGCCCTGGGCCTCGAGCTCGCGCACGGAGCGGACGACCTCGGCACGGGCTTCCTCGACCTGCGAGACGCGGACCGGGCCCATGGCCTGCAGTTCGTCGTCGAGCAGTTCGCGGTTGCGCTCGGACACGTTCGCGCGGATGGTCTCGACGACCGGCCCGGCTGCGCCCTTCATGGCGGTCGCGAGGATCTTCGAGTCGATGCCGCGCAGCACCTGCTGGATGTCGCGGGACTCGAGCTTCACGATGTCCTCGAAGGTGAGCATGCGGGAGCGGATGTCCTCGGCGAGCTCCGGGTCGCGGGCCTCGAGTCCCTCGAGCACGGCCTTCTCGGTCGCGACGTCCGAGCGGTTGATGATGTCGACCAGGGGCGCGATGCCACCAACGACCTCGACGCTCTCGCGCGGCGACACGACGGCCCCGGCGCGCTGGCGCAGCACACCGGCGACGATGCCGACGGCCTCGGGGGTCGCGCTGCCCATGGTGGCGAAGGCCTGGGCGACGTCGGTGCGGACCCGCTCGTCGATGCCGGCGAGCACGGCGCTGGCCTGCCCGGGGCCCAGGTGGGCGAGCACGAGGGCGATCGTCTGCGGCAGCTCGCCCTCGAGCAGGGAGATGACCTGGCCGGGTTCGGCGTCGTCGAGGAAGTCGAACGACTGGCCGGCGAGGTTCGAGGCCAGACGGTCCATCACGCCGGCGGCGCGCTCGGCGCCGAACGACGCCTCGAGCAGCCCGAGGGCGGTCTCCTTGCCGCCGCGCTTCTGCAGCCGGCCGCTCATCGTGATCCGGTGGAACTCCGACAGCGTCTGGTCGACGACGGTGTCCTCGACGCGGCGCATCCGGACGATCTCGGCGGAGATCTCCTCGGCCTCCATCTCGGTGAACTGCTTCATCACCTCGGCGGCGCGGTCGGTCTCCATCTGCATGAGGATGAGCGCGACCTTCTGCGCGCCGGTCAGCGCACGGTCGCTCGGACCGGTCCCACCGCCGGGGCTCGGCACCAGGGCGCTCACACCGGTGCCCGGTCGTCCAGGAGCCCGCGCAGGAGCTCGGCGGTGCGCTTCGGGTCGCGCTCGGCCAGGGCGGAGATGTCCTGACGGCGGCGTTCGGCCGTGATCTCCTCGGTCGTCAGCACCTCGGTGGGGGCGTCGCCGCCGGGCATCGCCGACAGGACGGCGGTCGGGGCGTCGCCGGCACCGAGCGTCGCCCGGTCGTCGACACCGTCCATCGCGAGGGGCAGCTGGAACGTCTCACCGGCGAAGGCGTCGAGCTCGCCGAGGTCGACGGCCTCGCGCTCCTGCTTCCGGTTGCGACGGGCGACGAAGAGCATGATCGCGATGACGGCGAGGACGATGCCGATCACGATGCCGGCGGTGCGGATCGACGACCACAGTGCTTCCTGCTGGTCGGCCTTCTGCTGGGCTTCGAGGGCCTTGGCGGCCTGGTCGGAAGCGCTCGTGTCGAAGTCCATCATCGCGACCTTGACCTGGTCGCCACGGTTCTGGTCGACCCCGGCGGCGGCGGACACCAGGTCGTTGATGCTCTGCAGGTTCGCGTTCTGCACGGCGTCGGCCTTCGAGTTCAGCGCGACCGAGATGGTCTGCCGGTCGAGCCCGCCCGAGGGGATCTGCGTGGTCTCGGTGGTGTGGTCGACGGCGTTGTTCTTCGTCGCCGACTCGTTCTTGTACCCGTCGTCGCCGGCGCCGCTGGTCGCGGTGCCGTTCGGGACGGCGATGTTGTCCGGACCGAGCACCCCGGTCGCGCCGGTCCCCGCACCGGCGCCGGCGCCGTACTCCTCGGTGGTGCTCGACTCGTTCAGCGCGACCGGGCCCGAGGTCGGGCTGGTGTAGCTCTCGGACGTCCGGGTGCCGGACTCCTGGTTCATCGTCCCGGAGACCACGACGGTCGCGTTGCCGACGCCGAGCGTGGTGTCGAGCAGGTCCTGGATCTTCTTGCTCGTCGCCGCGTCGTAGTCGGCGGCCTGGTCCGCGCCGCTCCCGGTCGCACCGGTGCCGACAGCGGACAGGGTCTGGCCCTTCGCGTCGACGACGGACACGTCGGTGGGCTGCATGCCCTCGACCGAGGCGCTCGTCAGGTGCACGATGGCCTGCACCTGGTCGGTGCTCAGCTGCGTGCCGTTGTCGGTCGCGATGAACACCGACGCGGTCGGGTCCTTCTCCTCGGAGACGAACACCGACTTCTCGGGGATCGCGAGCTGCACGGTGGCGGTCTGCACGCCGTCCATCGCGCCGATGGTCTTGGCGAGCTCGCCCTCCATCGCGCGCTTGTAGGTGACGTCCTGCTGGAACTCCGAGCTCGTCACGCCCATCTCGTCGAGCAGCGAGTAGCCGCCCTCGTTCGACGACGGCAGGCCGTTCGACGCCGCCTTGAGCCGCTCCGAGTACACCTGCGCCTGCGGCACGAGGATCGTCGCGCCGCCGTCGGTGAGCTGGAACGGCACGCCGTCGGTCTGCAGCTGGTCCGTGATGGAGCTCGCGTCGGCCGCGGCGAGGCCGGTGAAGAGCGGGGCGTAGGACGCCTTGCCGAGCCAGGACGCGAGGGCGATCCCACCGAGCACGAGCGCCGCGATCGCCAGGATCGCGATGGTGCGCTGAGCGGCGGAGAAGCCCTTCACGTAGGCGCTGAGGCGCGCGAAGACGTTCTTGACGGCGACGGGCATCAGGCCTGCATCCTCATGATCTCGTTGAAGGCGTCGACGCCCTTGTTGCGGACGGCGGAGACGAGCTCGAGCGTGACCTGCGCGCGGGTGGCGGCGATCGTGGCGTCGTGGATGTCGTCGAGGTTGCCGGTCACGGCCTTGAGCGCGAGGGTCTTCGAGTCGCTCTGCAGCGACTGCAGCCCGTCGACGGCGTTGCCGAGGCTCGCGGCGAACCCGCTGCCGTCGGTGGTCGCGCCGGCGGCTGCGGTCGCGTTCGTGCTGTCGCTGGACGTCCCCGACACACTCGTCAGGGCGTTCGTCATCGCGTTGGTGGTCACACCGTTGACGGCGTCGATGGGCATCAGTTCTTCCCGATCTGCAGTGCCGCCTCGTAGGCGGTCTTGGCACGGTCGACCACGGCGGCGTTCGCCTGGTAGCCGCGCTGGGCCATGATGAGGTCCGCCATCTGCGTGCCGAGGTCGATGTCGGGCATGCGGACGTAGCCCTCCTCGTTCGCGAGCGGGTTGTCCGGGTCGTAGGTCACACGGCCGGCGGCGCTGCCGAACGCTGCGCCCTTGACGTAGGCGCCGGAGACGCCGTTGCCCTCCTGCACCTCGACGTAGCGCGCCTGGAACGCGGTGTCGTCCATCGACTTCACGGTGTTCGCGTTGGCGATGTTGTCCGAGACGGCGTCGAGCCACTTCCGGTGCACGGTCAGGCCGGTGCTCGCGATGCCGATCGCGTCGAAGGTCGTCACGAGTTCGTCCGCATCGCCGCACGGACACTGGTGAGCTCGGAGTTCATCGCCTGCGTGGCGAACTGGTAACGGAGCACGGTGTCGATGTTCGACAGCGTCTCCTCGTCGAGGTTGACGTTGTTGCCGTTCGTGTTCGTCGGCTCGAGGCTGCGCGCCATCGTCGGCGTGGTGGCACCGTCGCCGTCCACGATCGACTTCGCCAGGGCGTCCTCGAACTGGACCTTCTCGGCGTGGTAGTTCGTCGTGTTGATGTTCGCGATGTTGTTCGCGATCACCTTCTGGCGCATCGACAGACCGTCGAGTGCGCTCTGCAGCGCGACGCTCGTCACGGAATCGAACACGAAGGGTCCCCTCGTCAGGCGTCGTCGGTGCGACGTCGCCGTGCGGTGGTGGCCGATCCCTGGCCGAACTGGTGAGCGATCCGTGCTCGAGTGGCGCTATCGGTGCCCGTCGTGCGGCACGTTAGGCGTCGCCCCGAACGGGGGGCGGGGCGGGGCGCCCGAGACGCGACAGAGCACCCGTCGATCGACGGGTGCTCTGTCGCAGAACTGGTGCTGGGGCGCGGGTCAGGCGGAAGCGTCGAGGTACACGGAGCCGCGGGGCTCGCGCGTGGCGTCGACGGCGCGCAGGGCACCGAGGTGCTCCAGCGTCGAGCGGCGGTCCGCCTCGAGCACCGTCATGCGGTCCCGCTGCGCGGCGAGCAGCCGGGAGGCCCGTCCCACCAGGTCACGCGGCAGCGGTCCCAGCCCGGTCGGCTCCGACCACCCCGCCACGGCCTTGGCGTCGGCCGCCTGCCCGGCGGCGTCGTGCTCCAGGGACGTGAGCAGGGCCTCCCAGGCGAGCCGCTCCGCCGTCTGCTCAGGCGACACCGAGGGCTCCCCCGGTCGGCGCTTGCGCGGCGGGCGTCGCGGGCAGCGACGCGGCCGCCTCGTGCCACGACTGACGCAGCGGCTCGAGGATCCGGATGCAGTCCCGGGTGGCCTGCACGTCGCGGTGCACGTTCGCCGTGATGAGCGAGGTGGAGGCGTAGTTGTAGACGGCGAGGAGGCCCTCGCCGCCGTCCCAGACGTCGATCCGGAGGGTGCTCGAGAGCTCGCCGACGATCGCCTGGGCGTGCAGGAGCTGCTCGCGGGCCGCCTCCCAGTCGGCGGCGACCTGCGCTGCCTCGGCACGGTGCAGGTCGAGCAGCAGCCGGTCGTAGAGCATCGTCACGAGCTGGGCCGGCGTCGCCGACAGCACCGCCTCGTTCGTGTACTGGGCACGACGCTGGTCGGTGACGGTGCGCGGCTGGGCGGCCTGGCGGAAGGCGGCTGCCTGGAAGTCGAAGGTCATGGTCGTTCCCGTCAGCTCGACGTCGAGGCCAGCTGGCTGGCGAGCCAGCTCGACTGCGACTGGAGCTTGCTGAGGCTGGTCTCGAGGGATGAGTAGAGGGTCTGCAGGGCGGCCCGGCGCATCGTCAAACGGTCGGTCCAGCTGTCGATCTGGGTGTTGAGGTCCTTGGCGACGGCCTGCTGCCCGGTGATGGACGTGGTGACCGAGCCGTCGTACTTGTCGGACGCGGCGGTGGCCGCGGCGCCGACGTTCGCGGCGACCCCGGAGAGCATTGCCTGGGTGGCCTTCGGGTCCGCGGCGAGTGCCTTCTGGAAGACCTCGGGGTCGAAGGTGAAGCTGCCGTCCTTCGTGATCACGATGCCGATCGTCGACGGCGACCTGCCGTCGACCGGGGCGGACATCGTGCTCGTGAGCCGCTGCACGGCGTCGCGGGACGCACCGTCGCCGAGCAGGACGCCGGCCTTCGTCGTCGTGGTGCCGGACGTCGCACTGGTCGAGCTCGACACCGCGGTGTTCGTCTTGTAGTAGGCGGCGATCGCGTTCATCGCGTCGACGAGCCCGGAGGCCACGGACTGGGCCTTCGTGGTGTCCTGCGCGACCGTCACCGTGACGGGTTCGGTGGTGGCCTTCGACACGGTGACGTCGAGCCCGGGAACGAGCCCGGTGAAGGTGTTCGTGGCGCTCGTGACCGTATGCGCGGCGGCGGTGCCGGCCCAGAGGGTGACGCTGGCGTCGGTCGCCGCGGTGACGACGGCGGCACCGGTCTCGGTGAGGACGTTCGTCGCGGTGCCCGCTGCCACGTCGTCGGCGCCGCCCCGGTACACCTGGAAGCCGCCGGCCGCTCCGGTCTTGGCGGACGTGAGTTGCAGGCGGTAGAGCTTGCTTCCGTCGGCGTCGGTGCCGGCGGAGACCTTCGTCGCGGTGACACCCGCACCGGACTTGTTCAGGGCGGACACGGCGTCGTCGAGCGAACCGGACGCCGGCGTCACGGTGGTCGACTTGCCGTCCGCACCGACGATCGTGATCGGCTGCGCACCGGTCGCCCACGTCGACATCGCGGCCGTGACCCCGACCTGGGCCGAGGCGGTCGAACCGACGGTGAAACTGATGGAGCCCGCGGTCGCGCCGGTACCGGTCACGGCGGTGACACTCGGCGCGGTGCTCGTCGCGGCGAAGAGGTCGAGCGACGAGGCCTTCGCGGCGTCCGCGGCCTTCGTGGCGAGCCCCTGGATCAACCCGTTGAGCGTCTGCAGTGACGAGATGAACGAGTTGGTGGTGGTGAGCTTGTTCTTGAGCAGGGTCTGCGGGACCCCCTCGACGCTCATCAGCGAGTTGATGAGGTCGGTCGTCTTGAGACCGCTGACCAGACCGTCGATCGCGAGGCTGGTGCTCGAGGACACGGACGAGGACATCGTCGACACTCCCTGGCGTCGTGGAGGTGGTCAGGATGGCGACGTCCGTCCTCCGGGACACCCGATCGGGCCCGGAGGACGGACGTCGTGATGGCTAGCGCAGGAGCGAGAGCACGCCCTGGGTGCTCTGGTTCGCCTGTGCGAGCATCGAGGTGCCGGCCTGGCTGAGGATGTTGTCGCGCGTGTACTTGACCATCTCCTCCGCCATGTCGACGTCGGTGATGCGCGAGGAGGCAGCGGTGAGGTTCTCCTTGGCCACGTTCGTCACGTTGATGGCGTGGTCGAAGCGGTTCTGGACGGCACCGATGCTCGAACGAGCCGAGGAGACGTACTTGATCTGCTCGTCGATCGCGGTGATGGCGGCCTGAGCGTTCGTCGCCGAGTCGAAGGTGAGCGCGCCGACCGCGGTCGACACGGACTCCACGTTCGACTTCGACAGGTCCACGTCGATCTGGCTCGCCGCGTCGCCGTTCGCGCCGACCTGGAACTTCAGGACGCCTGCGGTGCCGGCGGAGCCGTCGAGCAGGTTGATGCCGTTGAAGTTGGTCGACTCCGAGATGCGGGTGAGCTCCTTGGTGAGCTCGCCGACCTCGGTGGTGATCGCCTTGCGGGAGTCCTCGTTGTTCGAGTCGTTGCCGGCCTGCACTGCCAGGTCGCGCATGCGCTGGAGGATCGAGTGGGTCTCGGTGAGGCCACCTTCAGCGGTCTGCACGACGGAGATGCCGTCCTGCGCGTTGCGGGCGGCGACCGTGAGGCCACCGACCTGGGACTTCAGCCCCTCGGAGATCGACAGACCGGCAGCGTCGTCGGCAGCACGGTTGATGCGGAGACCCGACGAGAGCTTCTCGAGGGACTTCGACAGGTCGTTCTGCGTCGCGTTGAGGTTCCGGTACGTGTTGAGTGCCGAGAGGTTGGTGTTGATGGACATACCCATGGTGGTTTCCTCCGTGAATGTGGGTCGTGCGTCGGCCCGTCCGTGGGCTGACATGGATGACTCTCGACCGGTTGCCGGGAGTCGTTAGGGGATCGGCGGAGAAGTTTCCGCCGACGTCTCAACTCGCCGCGACGGCCGGGCCGGACGCGGCGTCGTGCACGGCACGGGCGACACCGGCGGCGGCGTTCGTGGCGACACGGGCGAGGTAGGCGCTGCGGCGGGCCGCGGTGGTGCGGCTCGCGGGCTCGACGGTCGTGCCGTCGCCGTAGTGGGCGGCGAGACCGTCGTGGAGCAGGCGCATCGCCTCGGAGCGCTGCTGCGAGACGGCCGAGTGCGTGATGCCGAGCTCGGCGGCGACGTCGGTGACCGAGCGGTCGCCGAAGTACACGGCCTCGACGATGAAGCGCATCCGTTCCGGCAGGGCCTCGACCGCGGCGCGGAGGTACCGGCGCTTCTCGGTCTCGAGCAGGTCGTCCCCGGGGAGCGGCAGGTCCGCGGCGACGAGGTCGTGCACGGTCTCGTCGAGCGGCGCGACGGTTCGGGCGGCGTCGCTCATCGCGTCGACGGCGGTCTGCTTGTCGACGCCCATGGCATCGGCGATCTCCTGCGCACCGACGCTCCGGCCGAGGCGTGCGGACAGGGCCTCCTGCGTGGCCAGGGTCTCGCGGATCCGCTTCCGGGTGCCGCGGGAGGCCCAGTCGGCCGAGCGCATGTCGTCGGCCAGCGCACCGGCGACCCGGGTGCGTGCGTAGGCGCCGAACGGCACGCCGAGGGTGGGGTCGAAGGCCTCGGCGGCTGCGACGAGTGCGAGCGATCCGACGGCGGCGAGGTCGTCGCGGTCCAGGTGCGTCGCCCGGGAGCGGACGTCGGCCACGATGTAGCCCACGAGCGGGAGGTGCTCCACGATCATCGCGTTGCGTTCGGTGCGGTCCATGCTGTTCCCCTGGTCGACCTGACGTGTGTCGGCTCACCCGTCCGTGGGCGCGACGGACGCCGGCCTCGGATGGCCGGTGCGTACGCCGAAGACCCGCCCGGGTCCCTCCGAGCGGTGCACCCCGCATCGTTGCCGAGCGGTTCCGGGTGTCCCCCGGGGTGCGTTCTGAATGTATCGGCTGGCAATGCGCTGAACAGGTGCTCAACCGTCCCCAGTGCGGGGGTGTCAGGCCCCCTTTCCGGTCGGCATTTGGGGGGACTCAGGGTTGGGAACGCTCGTTCTTGTCCCCCGACGGGGGTCATCGGGTCACAGAGTCGACGAGTACGGGGGACGGCACTCGGCCGCCGGGGCTTACGGTCGCGGTCACCGAGTCGATAGGTCCCGGTGTCCGCAGGATGACGGACCGGGGACCACCCCGACGAACCACCACCTGGGAGGAGCTGATGAGCGTGAACGACCTGTCCGCCGTGCTCTGGCGCGAACGCGAGCTGCTCGAACTGCTCACCTTCAAGCTCGAGGAGGAACAGCTCCTGCTCACCGCGGGCCGCTCCCGCTGGGTGTCGCACGCCAGCCGCGAGGTCGAGCAGGTCCTCGACCGGCTCCGCAGCACCGGGCTCGAGCGCGCCGCGCAGAGCGCCGAGGTCGCCGAGGAGTGGGGCGTGGCCGCCGACGCTCCCCTGCGCGACGTCGTCGCCGCGGCACCGAACGGGCCGTGGGGCGAGATCCTGTCGTCGCACCTCACCGCGATGGTCGAGCTGACCACCCAGATCGGCGCCCTGCGCGACGAGAACGACCGGTTCCTGCGTGTCGCCGCCCAGGCCACCGAGGAGACCCTGGCGGGGACCGTCACCGGCGCCGCCACCTACGACGCCAGTGGGACGTCCGGCGCAGGCCAGGACGGCGCCCGCCTGTTCGAGGGGACGCTGTAGCACCGTGGTCAGCACCTTCGGATCCCTCGCGACCGCCTACTCCGGCCTCGCAGCCGCCCGTGCCGGCATCGACGTCACCGGCCAGAACATCGCGAACGCCGGCACCGCGGGCTACACCCGCCAGCGCGTCACGCAGAACTCGATCCCCGCGACCCAGACCGGGTTCATGCGGGGCACCGCGGCCCTCGCCGGCCAGGGCGTCTCGGTCGACGGCATCGCCCGCCTGGCGTCCCTGACGCTCGACGCCGGTGTCCGCGTCGCCGCCGGTTCGTCGGCCTACGCCGATGCCCGCGCCACGGCGCTCTCCGCCCTCGAGACCGGGTTGCACGAGCCCGGCAAGGACGGCCTGAGCGCCAAGCTCGACGCGTTCTGGTCGTCCTGGAGCGAGCTCGCCAGCCACCCCGACGACCCGGGTGCCGCCAGTGCCGTGCTCGGGGCCGCCGGCACCGTCGTCGCCGCCCTGGCCGCCGGCTCGAAGGCCGTCGACGCGCAGTGGTCCTCGGTGCGCGGCACCCTGACCGGGCAGGTCGCCCAGCTGAACGGCGCCGCGGAGCAGGTCGCCGACCTGAACGGCCGGATCCGCACCGCGCTCGCCTCGGGCGGCAACGCCAACGAGCTGCTCGACCAGCGCGACCAGCTCACGCAGCAGATCGCCACGCTCGCCGGCGGCACCACCCGGACGAACGCCGACGGCACGGTCGACGTGCTCCTCGGCGGCAACCCGCTCGTGCAGGGCACCGACGCACGCTCGGTCGCCCTCGGCGGCGGCGAACGTCTCGCCGACGGCACCGCGGTCACCCTGACCTGGACCACCGGCACGGCCGGGGCGGTCGGACTGAGCGGCGGTTCGATCGGTGGCGCCCTCACGGTCCTCGCACCCGCGTCCGGCACCGGCACCGGCGGCGCACTCGCCGAGGCCTCCGCGTCCTACGACGCCGTGGCCACGCGGCTCGCCACGACCGTGAACACCCTGCACGCCGCCGGGACCACCCCGGCCGGCACCACCGGCGCACCCTTCTTCTCCCTGGCGGCCGGCGTCCCCGCCGCCCAGGCACTCGGTGTCGTCCCCACGGACGCCAGTGGGCTGGCGACGCGGAACGCGGCGGGGGAACTCGACGACTCGTTCGCCGACGCGCTCGCGCGACTCGGGGCGTCGTCGGACGGTGCCGACCAGGTCTGGGCGACGTTCGTGGCGGGGGTGGGCACCGCCTCCAGGTCGGCCACGTCGGAATCGACGATGACCGGACTCGCGCTCACCAACGCGCGCAACCAGCAGCAGTCGAGCGCCGGCGTCGACCTCGACGAGGAGAACGTCAACCTGCTGAGCTACCAGCACGCGTACCAGGGCGCGGCGCGCGTCCTGACCGCGGTCGACGAGATGCTCGACACCATCATCAACCGCGTCGGACTCGTCGGGAGGGGCTGATCGTGATCACCCGTGTGACCACCCAGATGTCGATGGCGGCCGCCTCGGCCCGGCTGCAGGCCGGTGCCGCGCGGGTCGCCGAGCTCACCGACCAGGCCACGACGCTGCGTGCGATCCAGAAGCCCTCGGACGACCCGGTCGGCACCGCGTCGTCGATGCAGGTGCGCAAGGAGCAGGCCGCAGCCTCGCAGTACTCGCGGAACGCGAACGACGCCGCGGCGTGGCTCGCGACCACCGACAGTGCGCTGTCCGGCGTGTACTCGGTGCTCAACAACGTCCGCGACCTCACGGTGCGGGCCGCGAACTCCGGCACCATGAGCGACACCGACCGCGACGCGTTCGTCACGCAGTTCCGGTCGCTCAAAGCCGACCTCGAGGCCCGTGCGAACACCACCTACGGCACCCGTTCGGTGTTCGCGGGATCGTCGACCGCCGCTGTCGCCTACGACCCCGCGACGGGTTGGGCGGCATCGGGCACCGACGTGTCCCGTCGGGTCGGCGACGGCACCACGGTGCGGGTCGACACCACCGGCACCGCGGTCTTCGGATCCGGCGACGACTCGGTGTTCGGCATGATCGACTCCATCGTCAGTGACCTGCAGAACGGGGTGAACGTGAACGCTCGCATCGGGGACGTCGACACGGCGCTCGGGACCGTCCGCGGCGCCCAGGCCGACGTCGGCGTCCGGCACGCAGCCGCCCTCGCGGCACAGGACTCGCTGAAGTCCGCGACCGTCTCGCTCGAGAGCCGCCGCGCCGGCATCGAGGACGTCGACCTCGCGAAGGCCGTCCTCGACCTGCAGGTGCAGCAGACCAACTACCAGGCAGCCCTCGCCGTCACCGCGAAGGTCCTGCAGCCGACCCTGATGGATTACCTCCGATGAGCATCTCCCTGACCTTCGCCGTCCCGCCGTTCGGGCTCGCTCCCGCCGCGGCCTTCGAGCTCTCGCCGGTCGACGGCGCCGAAGGGCTGTTCACGCTCGTCGGCGACGACGCGCGGCTGTTCCTGCTCGATGCCGCGGTGCACCTGCCGTCGTACGCGCCGGAGCTCACCGACGAGCAGGCCGCCGGGCTCGGGCTGACCGACCCCACCGACGCGATGCTGCTCGTGGTCGCGAACCCCGGAGCGTCCGGCACCACGGTGAACCTGCTCGCGCCGATCGTCGTGAACGCCCGGACCGCCGTGGGCGCGCAGGTCATCCTCGAGGAGCAGGACCTGCCGCTGCGGGCGGAGCTCGCGCGGGTGTAGGCGCGGCTTCGCGGCTTCGCGGCTTCGCGGCGCGGCTTCGCGGCTACGCGGCGCGGCTTCGCACCGGTTCTGCGACCTTCCACCAGTCGTTCCCGGCGTGGATCGTCGGAAGATGTACACGCAGAGGTTGCGTGTGCATGTAGCGACAGGACGCGAGTCGTTCGACGCGTGGATCGTCGCAAGATGCACACGCATTGCAGCTGGTCAGTCCTGCACAGGTCGTCGTCGCCGCCCGGCTCTCCACAGATCGGGCGATGGCGCGAGCTGGACCACGAGGTTCGGCGAGCCTGGTGCCATGTCCAGAGCGAACGACGTCGAACTGATCCGCACGACGGGTACGACCTCCGCCGAACGCCGCGCACTCGAGCGCGATGTCCACCGCGGACGGTACGCACGCCTCCGCCCCGGCGTCCTCGTCCGCCCGGACGCACTCGACGGGATGCATCCCGGTGAGCAGCACCACGTGCTCGTCCGTGCCTCGGCGCACCGACTCCGAGCGACCGATGTCGTCTCACACCAGTCTGCGTGCGCGGTCCTCGGACTCCCGTTGATCGGGGCGGCACCGCCCAAGGTGCACGTCACCGATCCGACCACGACACACACCCGTGTCACGGCGTGGTTCGTCCGGCACGGTGCACAGGGGCGGCCGCCCGCGGTCCTCGTCGATCAGCAGGCGACACCCACGACGACGGCCGCGAGGACCGCCATCGACGTCGCTGCGACACGCTCCTTGCTCGAAGCACTCCCCGTCGTCGATGCCGTGCTCTCCCGTCGGCTCGCCGACCGTGCGGCGTTGGACGCGGAACACGCATCGCTGGCCTTCGCCCGGACCAAGGCGGGGATCGCCGTGGGGATGGGGTCGGCGCTGTCGGGGTCGCCGGCGGAGTCGGTGTGCCGCGTGCGCTTCCGCGAACTCGGTGTGCCGGAGCCGATGCAGCAGCACGTGTTCGCCCGGGCCGGATCAGCCACGGCGGTCGTGGACTTCTGGTTCCCCGACCAGGGCGTCGTGGTCGAGGTCGACGGCCGTGCGAAGTACGAGGACCCGGTGTTGCTCGACGGGCGATCGACGGCGGACGCGCACTGGCGCGAGAAGCGGCGTGAGGACTTCATCCGGTCGTTCCCCGAGGTCCGAGCGGTCGTGCGGCTCTCCTGGGCCGACCTGATGCAGCCCGACCGGGTGCGGGCTGCCCTCCGGCGCGCTGGTGTCCGGTGCTGAGGGTGCCTGTTCGACGATCAGCGCGGACGACGCGGCGCATCCGGGTGGTACGTGCGCTGCCGCTCGATCCTCGGCCGACCGGACGGCCCACCGGCGTGCACCACCCCACCGACCACGACCTCGCCGAGTCCCACGCGCACGCGCCGGACCTGCCCGGTGCCCTTGACCACGCCGCCGCGGTGGTCCGGGTCGGGTTCGCGGTGGTCGCCGCCGGCCTCGAGCTCGACGTCGCGCACGGACACCGGCCCGAGCACCTGCGCGCCCGCGCCGATCCGCGCCGGCCCCTCGACGAGACACCCGGCCATCAGGCGAGCCCGACCACCGATCACGACGTCGGACCCGTCGGCCACGATGGTCACCGGGCCCGGGCCGAGTTCGGCACCCTCGCCGATGTGCACGGTCGCCGCCGACGCGACGACGGTCACGGGTCCGGGGCCCAGGCGGGCACCGGCGGCCAGCGTGATCACCCCACCGTGACGGGTCTCGAGCGTCGTCGACGGGTACAGCTCCACCCCGGGCAGGACCGACACGCCCACCCCGATCAGGACGGACGCGGGATCGAGCACCCGGACCTCGGGCGCGAGGGCGGCCACCTGCCGGACGGTCAGGAACCCGGCCGCACGACGGGCGTCGTCGAGTGCTCGCTGCGCGGGGTCGGTGTCCACCCAGCGAGCCTCTCACGTGCCCGGCGTACGGTGAACGCATGGCCCGTGCCCCGAAGGACCAGTCGATCGTGCCCCTGCCGACCGCACCGGTCTCCCCCACCTCTTCCGACCCCCGAACGCAGCAGGTCCAGCCCACGGGCTGGGCCAAGTGGCTCGATCGGGTCATCAGTGTGCAGCGCCCCGTCGTGGTCGCGCACGTCAACGCGATCCGTCGCCGCAAGCCGGACGCGACCCCCGCCGAGGTGATCCAGATCCTCGAGCGGCAGTACCTGGCCGCCGTCACGACCGGCGGCGCCGCGGTCGGTGCGAGTGCGGTGATCCCCGGAGTCGGGATGGCCGCTGCACTCGGACTGAGCGGCGCCGAGACGGTCGGGTTCCTCGAGACCACCGCGCTGTTCGCACAGTCGGTGACCGAGGTGCACGGCATCGCACTGGACGACCCGGAGCGCGCCCGCACGCTGGTGATGGCGATGATCCTCGGCGCGCCGGGCACGCAGCTCATCAAGCAGCTCGCCGGACAGGCCGCCGGCGGTCAGGCCCGGACGGCGTTCTGGGGCGAGATGGTGACATCCTCGCTGCCGAAGCAGGTCGTCAACGGCATCGGCGGACAGGTGCGTGACCAGTTCATCAAGCGCTTCGCCATCCGGCAGGGTGGTTCGGTCCTCGGCCGCGCGCTCCCGTTCGGCATCGGAGCGGCCGTCGGCGGTCTGGGGAACCACGCCCTGGGGCGCAAGGTGATCCAGGCGTCGCGGACGGGGTTCGGCATGCCGCCGGCGGAGTTCCCGATCGTGTTGACGGTCACGCCGCCTGCCGAGAAGACCCGGCGCGCCCTGCCGTGGAAGCGCGGCGCGGGCAAGGACCAGGACCTCTGGACCGAGCCGGGACAGGACGACCCCCGCTCGAAGCGCTGACCGCGACGACCGAGAAGGTCCCGGCACGACGACGAAGAGGGGCCCGGGCACGGAGACTGAGCAGCCGGGCCCGGGCCGTTCGTGCA
Source organism: Curtobacterium sp. MCPF17_018 (assembly GCF_003234135.1). Taxonomy (NCBI): domain Bacteria; kingdom Bacillati; phylum Actinomycetota; class Actinomycetes; order Micrococcales; family Microbacteriaceae; genus Curtobacterium; species Curtobacterium sp. MCPF17_018. The sequence continues at coordinate 159,105 of NZ_QKSJ01000007.1, forward strand.
ATTGCCCTAGAAGGACCGCACCGGCGTCGTCACGACCTGCCCGGCGTGGGCGAACCCACCACCGAAGCCGAACAGCAGCGCCGGCACCCCCTCCGGCAGGTCGCCACGCTCCCACGCCTTCGACAGCCCGAGCGGCACACTCGCGGCCGAGGTGTTCCCGGACTCCACGACGTCGCGGATGACGAACTTCGACTCCCCGCCGAGCGCGGTCACGAGCGGCTCGATGATCCGCAGGTTCGCCTGGTGGAACGCGAACACCTCGATGTCGTCCATCGAGAGCCCGGCGGCCTCGACGACCTTGCGGGCGTGCCCCTCGGCCTCGGTGATGGCCCACCGGTAGATCGAGCGACCCTCCTGGTTGAAGCGCCCCGGCGACCCCTCGACACGGACGGCGTCGAGCAGGTGCGGCACGCTCCCCCAAGACACCGGGCCGATCTCGGGCGTCTCGGCTACCCCGAGCACTGCGGCACCGGCCCCGTCGCCCACGAGCACGCACGTCGACCGGTCGGTCCAGTCGGCGATGCCGGACAGCACCTCGGACCCGATGACGAGCGCGACGTCGGCCGAACCGGTGCGGATGGACTGGTCGGCGAGCCCGAGCGCGTACTCGAACCCGCTGCACGCGGTGTTGATGTCGATCGGTGCCGGGCCGTTCGTCATGCCGAGTGCGGCGGCGACCCGCCCTGCCGTGTACGGCGCGCGGTCCTGGTGGGTGGTGGAGGCGACGATGACGAGTCCGACGGCCGAGGGTGACACCCCGGCGTCGGCGAGGGCACGACGTCCGGCCTCGATCGCCATCGACGTCACGGTGTCGTCGGGCCCGGCGATCCGACGCGTCTGGATCCCGGTGCGGGTGCGGATCCACTCGTCGTTCGTGTCGACCATCGTCGAGAGCTCATCGTTGGTCAGGACGCGTTCGGGCTGGTGGTGTCCGAATCCGAGGATCCGGCTGCCGCGGAGTGCTGGGATGTTCATCGTCGGCACGTTACCCCCTCACTCCACCGCCGCATGCCGACCGGGGAATGGGGAGCACCGCACCCACGGTCACTTCCGCGCCGCTGCAGTAGCGCGGTCGTTCGCCTTGCCGATCGCCTCGACCAGCTCGTCCTTGGTCATCTTCGAGCGGCCGCTGACGTCGAGCCGCTTCGCGACGTCCATCAGATGCGCCTTCGAGGCGTTCGCGTCGACACCGCCCTCGGTCTTCCCGGAACCGCGGGAGCCGGCGGCACCGGTGTCGGACGGCCCGGAGGACTCCTTCTCCTCCCAGTGGTCGCCGACCTTCTCGTACTCGTGCTTCACGGCGGCGAAGGCCGTGCGGTGCGCCCGCTCGCCCGGGCCGTACGTCTCGTTCGCCGAGTCCAGAGTCTTCTCGAAGATCTCCTGCGCGTGCTCCGGAGACCGCTGCAGGGTGCTCGGGACCTCGTCCTTGGCTGGCATGGCTGCTCCTCTCGAGTGGTCCCCCCTGACTACTCCGACCAGCACAACGAGCGCCAAGCACCAACCAGCTCCGAGCCCCGACCGGTACTCACAGGGCCTGGCGCCGACAGCGCGTCACGAGTAGACCCGTCTCATGGACTACACACACCTCGGTCGCACCGGTCTGTCCGTCTCCCGCGCCGTGCTCGGCACGATGAACTTCGGCCCGGAGACCAGCGAGGACGACTCGCACGCGATCATGGACCGGGCGCACGAGCTCGGCGTCAACTTCTTCGACACCGCCAACGGCTACGGCGGCTCGGTGGGCAAGGGTGCCACCGAGGAGATCATCGGACGGTGGTTCGCCAAGGGTGGCGGTCGCCGCGAGAAGACGGTCCTCGCCACGAAGGTCTACGGCGAGATGACCGACTGGCCGAACGGCGGCAAGCTCAGTGCCCTGAACATCCGGCAGTCGCTCGACGCGAGCCTGCAGCGACTGCAGACCGACCACATCGACCTGTACCAGTTCCACCACGTCGACCGCGCGACGCCGTGGGACGAGATCTGGCAGGCGATCGACGTCGCCGTGCAGCAGGGCAAGGTCCTGTACGTCGGCTCGTCGAACTTCGCCGGGTGGCACATCGCCCAGGCGCAGGAGGCCGCGAAGCGCCGGAACACCTTCGGCCTGGTGAGCGAGCAGTCGATCTACAACCTCGTGGTCCGCGACGTCGAGCGCGAGGTCCTGCCGGCCGCCCGCGCGTACGGGCTCGGCGTGATCCCCTGGTCGCCGCTGCAGGGCGGCCTGCTCGGCGGCGTCATCGAGAAGACCGAGAACGGCTCCCGTCGGCTGTCCGGCCGCAGCGCCGAGTACGTCGAAGCGCACCGCGACCAGCTGCAGTCGTACGAGTCGTTCGCGAAGGAGCTCGGCCACACGCCGGGCGAGCTGGCCCTCGCCTGGCTGCTGCACCAGCCCGGCGTCACCGCGCCGATCACCGGCCCGCGCACGATGGAGCAGTGGGAGTCCGCGGTCCGCGCCGTCGACATCCGCCTCGACCAGCGTGCGCTGGACCGGCTCGACGAGATCTTCCCGGGGCACGAGACCTCGCCGGAGGACTACGCCTGGTGACGTCCCCGACGGAACCAGCGGGTCGCTGACGCGACCATCTGCCTGGAGGCGCGGTGCGGGTCGGACCCGCACCGCGCCTCCAGTGCGTGGTCACGTCCAGAATCCGACCAGCGTCGCCATCAGAGGCGCGCGATCTCGTCGTCCTGCAGGCCGAAGGCGCGCAGGTACGCGTCGACCGAGCCCCAGCGACGCTCGACGTGGTCGCTGACCGAGGTCATGATCAGATCATCGACTGCGCATCGAGGAGTTCTTGACTGGCAAGAGCTGTGGCGTGGTCAGACTGCAGTTCGACGTGTCCGATCACCGGCTGGTCCCCGGGAGTGAACGCAAGCAGTTGTTGTCACCGCGGCTGAAGCGGATGTCGCTAGGCCGACGGCCGGAACACGTGAGTTACGACTGCGTTCGCGAATTCCTCGAGGAACGCCCGCCCACCCAATCCGGTGTGGGTCATCGGGTCGACGCTGGCGTTCAGCTTGAGGATGAGAGCCGACACAGCCGCATCGTCCATGTCGGTACTGAGTACTGAGTCGATCTCTGCTCGTACATCAGTTGCGGACTGCACAGAAAATCCTTCAAGAGCATCATCGAATGCTTCATAAGCATCACGATAGTCCATCTCCCAGGTGGGGTAGAAAATCGCAGGGAGAAGAGACGAAAGCGCAGGAAAGGTTCGACGAAGTTCTACTGCACCCAGATCTTCGATGTCAGGCATGCATCACACCTCCGGAGGCGTTGGGAATGCGGTCTTGATGAAGAAGCCCTGCGGTGCAGAGGTGTCGCGTCTGAGGATCACTGTGACCGTGTGGCTATCGACGACTACATGAAGGTAGTACCCGCCAATCGGATCCCGGAACGTCGCAGGTTGAACTGTTCCGCGCTGAAACCGTCGACGTGGTCGGCCGCGGACGAGCAGTCGTCCCAGCACCGTCTACTTCAGTCGAACTCGACGCGGAGATCCGAGGCATCCCAGATGTCTTTGATCCTCAAGCCAAGGTCTCGGAACCGTTCGTCCGCGGGGATCGGCAGATCGATTTCTGCCGCCTCACCGGAGCGGCGAGCACGAAAGTCTACGGCGAACTCGTTCGGTTTGTTGATGATGGTCTGGAACGCCGCACCAGCCGTTACCGATGCATGCAGCATTGACCCACCCGGAATCGCTGAAGCCAATGAAAGCGTGAATCCCCGCGCCGGTTCCGCAACGCCGTCGACTTTGTACGGCGACGAAGCGACGAGTCCCGACCATGACCTCTCATCTGCACTATCGACGTTCCGTTCGTGGAACGTCCATATTCCATCGAACACACGCAGCGCAACTTTGATCGCGGCGGAAGTCTCAACCAGACGCGGAGCGATCACGTCCGCAGACTCGGGCCTTGCATCCCAGTCTGCCACGAGGTACCAGTCGGTGACATTGGTCTGCACGCTCACCATCCCTTGAAATCGCGAGGCATCTCGATGTATTCTACCGATACATTCCTCAGTCGTCGAATCGCGTGGGCGAATGCTGCTGCGATATCCGGATCCCGAGTGAATACCCATCCCAACTGCACGTTTGGGTCCTCAAGCGCGGTGAGTTTGGCCATGGCCGACTTGGCCCATCCCTCGATCATCTCTGCCTTCCGGGCCGGCGACAGGCTTTGCAACCACCCGTAGTTGCCCTTCACCTCGGTGCAGTCGGGCACCCATCGACATTGCTGAAGTCATCGAGCTTCAGCGGGTGAGTCGGATGTGCTTGATTCGGCACCTCGTACTCGCGGGTCCGCCCGTCGGGCAGCGATTTGATCTCCTACATCCGGGTCGGGGTTCGCATGATCGACGGCATCGTCGAGAAGTGCGGCAAAGCGCTCGTCCGTCACAATGCAGTCAGGCTCACCGCCTCCGAGTTGATCGATGGCCTCGATTTGCCGACGTCTTTGCTTGACAGTGCTCAGGATCTCGCCGCGGTCCTTGACAGCAGGTTTCTCAAGCGACCAATTCCTGAAGTCGTACCAGGAGGAGTGGTCCCGGAGCGCTTCTCAAGACTTCACGACGTTCGCGATCTCCTGGTCCGCGAGCTGGTCGATGAGCGACAGCAGCACGACGACGTTGCGATGGAACGCTTGGTCGTTGCTGATCGCGTCTCGCGACGGGCCACCCTCGTCCGAATTCAGCTGCGCCGGCTCGTCGACCACACCAGCTGCCGCCGCATCTCGGAGTAAGCGCATCATCTGACTCACCCGTGTCGATGCCAGCAATTCACTGTAAACCGCTTCGGTGATCACATCACGTTCCAGTACGGCATCTCGATCATCGCCGAGCAGCTGGATCGTGTCACGGACCATTTCCCGGACAATCGACCAGTTCGGGCTGCTTCCGAGCGGCTCGAGTCGCGCGTCCCACCTGTCAGAGAAGTGCAGCGGAGATGCGCCGAGACGCTCGATGAGCCATGGTGGTGTCGTAGCCGCAGGCCGCGGATGCATCACCATGTCTTCTCGCAATTCCGAATTCTCCACCGGCAATGAGTCCACGAGCTGTCCATCGATGTCGATCAGCAGTGGCCATCGGGGCTCGTCGTCCCAGGAGAACTCGAACTGGTAAGCACCACTTGAATCGAGGCGCAGCCGCCCTGTGAACCAGGCACCCTGTTCTGGTTCGGCCATGACTTCGCGCAGACGACTCCACGCCTCGAATTCCGCGAGGTCAGCGGGAGGGGTGTGAATGACTGCAACGCCAGTGTCGACGGCCCGCTCGATCCGCGCGGTCACGCCGAGACTGACGAAGACACTCGTCGAACGTTGCCACCCTGATCCCAGCCGGTCGAACGTGAGGATCGCGAGCGCATTCTGTTGGTCGATGACGTCAGATACAGAACTCAATCGGCGAGGCCTCCGGCCCTTGTTGCCGCCTCATGCGAGACGTGGTTCGTGACGCGGACTTGATGCAGGTGCTCGACACCGTCCCGTCCCCAGTGGATCAAGAATATCGACCCACGATCAGCGCGACCAACATGCTGTATCTCCAGGCTCAGGTACACCGAGGTGTTCGGATCTTCCCGCCGATGATCATGCGCTGCTACCGGAATCGAGGATATTCCGGATTTCGGATCGGATTGTGATCGCGGAAGCCTCCGAGAAGCCTTCGAGTGCGTCCCGCAGAGGGGCAGGCGCATCGTCGTAGTTCATCCCCACGACGGGTAGAACGCTGCTGTGAGCAGACCGCCCAGCGACGAGGATGTGCGACGGAGAGTCGCCGCATTCCAGGCACGTGGGTCCGGGGTGATCATCGCCCGCGGCTCGCCGGCCGTTGTCCCTCGAAACACGATCTGCCGAATGGTCTGGCCACCGCTACGCGCCGTCATGCGAGTCCACGACTGCGATCAAGAAGAGATGATGAGGCCGCCGGCATCCTCGATGACATCGGCGGTCGCCACGATGCTCGCCACTGTTGTCACCAAGTCGTCGGAGTCGTCATCGATCATGAGCCACGTGCCCCCGTCCGCGACCGTCGTCTTGGCTGCCGTCGGCAGGTCGATCGCGGACAAAACGGGACTGTGGTCTCCGCGGAAGAAGTTGGTCAGACCGATGAGGGTTGCAAATCGTTTCTGACTCCGGTTGGCGTCGCGCACGGAGACCTGCGCGAGATCGGCGTGCCAGAGTTCGACGAGTCTCCGGACGACTTCGGCCTGATGCTTACCGAAGGAGTCCCGGAGGTCTACTGACGCTCCTGGTTCGAGCGCCCGAAGTGACACTGCAACTTCGTTCACGATGTGCCGAGTCACCGACGCGCCGACATGCAGTCGCAAGGAGGCCCCGACACCCTCGCTCGGCATGCTCACCAACGTCACACCGTAACCGTCTTGAGGAAATGGCTGACCATCATGGTTACGCGCAACTCCTCGTTCGATGAGGAGCTCGACATCGGAGTCGGCGAGCTCGTCGACACGCGAGCCGTCCGCGTCTTGGGAGGAGGGGTCGAGGAGGGTCCAAGGGCCAGCGAATGGCGGTCCGCAGAGCGCCAACACCTTCAATGACTCTCGCAACGCCGCAATCACCCCAGTTGCGTCGAACGACCGGGTTCCCCACTGGACCCGGATCGAAGGCTGCTGCGTGGTCCAGATCGAGGTCAATTCTTTCCGTCCGTCGTCATGGCATCGACCGAATGATCACATCGACGTCGAGCCGTTGGTCGACGAGCGTGTCATCGAGGAGTTCGCCGAAGCGTCTGTCCGTCACGATGTATTCTAGTCGGCCGCCACCGACGTCCTCGATCGCTTGAAGCTGCCGGCGGATGTTCGACACCACCTTGTCGATCTCAGCGCCGTCCTTCGCGAACAACTGCTCGGGCGTCCACTTCTTGAACGTGTACCAGAACGAGTGATCGCCCTTCGTGTCCATGAAGACGCGTTCACCGGCCTCCACTCGGAAGCCGTCCAGGGCTACCTTTCTCCCGTCATCGGTCCGGATCACGAGTTCCGGCACAGTTCCGTCACCTGGTTGGTGAATCCCGGTGAAGTACTGCTGCTCGGCCATTCCGGGCTTGTTGCGCTTCAGCAGCTCCCACGTCGCAGTCGCGTGATCAGACTGGAGTTCCACGCGTCCGATGACCGGCTGGTCCCCCGGAGCGATCGCCGTGTGGGGGTCACGAGCAGGCGGCGCGGCTGGTTCGACCACCTGATCACCGTGTCCACCCCTGTGTGTCCCCGACGGCTCAACGTGATCCGCCACCGAGTGCAACCAGTGCCCACCCGAACCCGGGTTTCCCACCTCGATGTGCGGCCGTCCGAGCCCCACCCCGAACCCGTCCGGCGTCGCCATGGCGTGCTCGACGCTGACCTTCACGGTCGGGATCTTGTCCCCGAGCCCCCGGAGCGCATCCGCGAACCCGCCACGCCCGCGCGCCAGCAGGTCCGAGACCCCCGACAACGCCTTGCCCGGCAGGCTCGACAGCGCATCCCCGACCCGCACGATCGTGGTGCCGGCGGCAGCGACCTTGGACCCGATGAGCGCGAGCTTGCTGCCGTCGGCCCCGAGCACCGCGAGCCGCGACCCGAGCGCCGCGATCTTCGCGCCCGCGCCGATCTCGCCCGCGCCGGGGATGAACAGCGTGCCGATGTTGAACGCGGCACCACCGGCGGCGTGTGCGGGGTCGTCCCGCCAGTCCTCTGGCGACCCGACGAAGCCCTCGACGAGGGTCTTCTGCTGGTCCATGATGTTCCGCGCGGTGTCGCCGACGACATCCGGCAGGACGCCCTTGGGGAGCGCCGCGGCGATCAGCAGCGGCGGGCTGCCCAACAGGACGATCAGTCCGAGGGACTCCGCGAAGCCCTTCCAGGACTGCGCCGCCCAGTCGCCGTCGCCCCACTCGCCGGTCTGCGAGTTGTACCCGATCAGTCCGCCGAGTCCCTCGACCGTGCCCTTCGCGGCGTCGTACACGCCGGAGTCGAACGATTCCTGGCACGACTGGTCACCGCGCCCGGTGCTCCCCCACGGCATCGGTTCGTTCGCCTTGACGGCCGCCGTGTAGTCGACGGCCTGCACCGGGGCCAGGCACATGTCGGTGCGCAGCCCGTTGATCGCGTTGACACACTCGGCGGAAGCCGCGGAGAGCTTGGTCTCCTGCTCGGCGACCTTGGTGAGCAGCTCGTTGTTCTCGTCGACGTACGGCGTGTACTGGTCCCACGGCAGGTGCACGTCGTCGAGCACCTCGCCGAAGTTCTGGACGAGCCCGACGATGCCCTGGTTGGCGGGGTGCTCCGGGTCCCACGGGCCGACGGTCTTGCCCTTCAGCGCCTTCTCGACGAACTTCTCGGCCTCGGCCTTCAGCTCGACGAGCCGCTTCGCGATGGGCGCGACCGCCGTCGCGTAGTCGCCGATGAACGTCGACGCCTTCTGCAGGGTCGCGGCGAGTGCGGCGGTGTCGGTCTCGACGCCGTCCATGACCGCGAGCAGTTCGGTGGAGTCCGGCGTGGTGTAGCTGCTGCCGAGCTTCGCCCAGGCGGTCTTCACCTCGCCGCCGCGCGTCTCGACGTCGGTGGCCGACGTCGAGAACGCCGTGCCGGCGGTCTCGACCTTCGCCGCGTCGATGTTCGCGCCGGGGATCGCGTCCGGGTCGATCAGGCCGTCGGCGCGGCACTGGCCGCTCACTGGTCACCACCCAGGTCGAAGGCCGACAAATCACCGGTACTGGAGGCCCGGATCGCGTTTGTCTGCGCCGTCGCGGCCATCTCCTCGTCACCGTGGTAGTAGGCGAGGGTCGCGGTGGCAGCGCCGGCCAGACCGGCGGTGATGTGGTTGCCCACGCGGGTCAGGAGGGCCGAGTGGCTCTCGATGAGTGCCGCGACGGCGCCGGCAACCGCCTGGTCGTCGCCGACGGCGGTCGTGAGCGCCGCGTGCGCGTCGGCGAGACCGTCGAACGCGGTCGAGAGGTTCGTCGCCGCGGTCTCGGTGTCGGTGAGCGTCGTCTGCACGCCCGCGGGCTCGATCTGCCAGCCGTTCCCCATGGCTCCCCCTGGTCGTCGTCCCGCTCGGTCAGAGCGATCGCGTGGTCAGTGCACGGCTCGGGACGCAGCCGTTCCCCCGGCGGCGTCCGCGATGCTGTGCACGATCCGCTCGGCCGTCCCCCGGAACGGGGGTTGCGCGGCCGTGTGGATCTCGGTCCACCATAGCCGATCACCCGCCACCGACAAGGGTCCGGCGAGCAGCCGCTCCGCGTCGGTGACGCTGTCGAGCCGGCGGGACTGGAAGAGCGTGAGGAGCACCACTCCGTCGTCCGACACGAGCTGTAGCGCATCGCCCAGCCAGAGCTGGCGGATGCCGAGCGTCGGGTCGACCGCAGCAGCCCCGGTCAGCACGGCAGCGGCATCCACGTGCTCGGCGCTGAGGATCGTCCACTCGGCGCTCATCGGTCCGCCCCGAACCCGAGCAGTTCGACGGCACGGGGGCCGAGCACGGTGCCGAGCTCGGCGAGCCCCCGCCAGCGGGCCTCCACCTCGGCGCCCCCGGTCAGCCCTGCGGTCGGCGGCGAGAAGTCGAGCAGCAGCGACGGCACGCGCGGCGTCCCGACCGGCATGGCACCCACCGGCAACGAACCGGTGTCGACGCCGAGGTCCCGCACGGCGGCGGCACCGACGACCGCTCCGAGGGGGACGGGCATGCCGCGCTGCCGAGCGGCGAGGGTCGCGTCCGGGTGCCCACCTGACCGCCACGCGGTGCCGAGCAGCACCCGTTGCCGCCGTGCGAGGTCGGCCAGGACGTCGACGACCGGACCGTCCACCGGAGGCGCGTCGTTGCCGGGGACCGGCACCGCGCCTCTCCCCACCGGCACGGCCGGCCCGCCGCTGACGCGTCGCCCAGGAACCGGCGGCGTGGGCCCTGGCCGTGGCAGTGCCAGTCGTGTCTCCTCGGTGACGCCCGTCGCGGACCGCTCGATGCGGAGCTGCACCGCCGCGACGCCGCCGTCGACCGGGGCGACGGCGACGAGCCGGGTCGGACGGGGCGCGCGCCCACGGGCGAAGTCCGTGACGGCGTCGACGCGCCACGCGAGCGTGGCCGGCTCGACCGTGCCCCAGGCGGTGGGCACGCTGCCGGCGATTCCCTCGAGCAGGAGCTCGGCGGTGCGGCCGATGCCGGCCTGCCCGGTGGCGGGGTGGTGGACGGACACGATCAGCTCGACCCACGGGACCTCGTCGGCACCGAGCCGGGTGGTGCGCGGCGAGGACTGCGGAGCGAGCATCGCGGTCGCGACGTCGTCGACGACCTCGGCGGAGCCGGCGGCGCGGTAGCGGTCGCCCTCGCGGACGACCCACGCGCTGCTCGTCCGCCGGAGCATCGCGAGCATCGCCGGGGTGACGCGGCTGGTGGGCGGCGTGAGCAGCACGCACGCGACGTCGGCGGCCCGTGTCTCGAGCACCAGGCCCATGCGGGCGGACGACAGCGACACGACCGCGGCATCGGTCTCGGAGACGACGAAGCCGGGCCCGACGGCGTCGACGAGCGGGTGCGCGAGGGTGACGTCGTCCACGCCGGAACCCTACCGGTCGGGCGCGGCCCGGCACACGACGACGGGCCCCGCGCTGCTGTGTGCGCGGGGCCCGTCGTCGTGCGGTGCTGGAGCGTGTCTAGCGGACGCTGACCGGGCTGTCGTCGGTCTGCTCGTAGAGGACGTAGCCCTCTTCGCCGTGGACGGCGGTGTCGATGCCGGCGACCTCGTCCTCGGTCTTGACGCGGAAGCCCATCGTCTTCTCGATCGCGAACCCGATGACCAGGGCGAGCACGAACGAGTAGACGCCGACGGCGAGGGCTGCTGCGGCCTGCTTGCCGAGCTGCTCGAACGAGCCGGAGTAGATCAGGCCGGTGTCGTTGGCGAAGAAGCCGAGGAACAGCGTGCCGAAGATGCCGCCGACCAGGTGGACGCCGACCACGTCGAGCGAGTCGTCGAAGCCCAGGCGGTACTTCCAGTCGATGGCGAAGCAGCAGACGATGCCGGCGAGGAACCCGAGCAGGATGCCCCAGCCCGGGGTCAGCGCGGCACATGCCGGGGTGATCGCGACGAGGCCGGTGACGGCTCCCGAAGCGGCACCGACGGACGTGGCCTTGCCGTCCTTGAGCTTCTCGATGAGCAGCCAGCCGAGGATGGCGGCGGCCGGGGCGGCGAGGGTGTTCACCCAGGCGATCGCGGCGATGCCGTCAGCAGCACCCTCGGAGCCGGCGTTGAAGCCGAACCAGCCGAACCAGAGGATGGCGGCACCGAGCAGGACGAAGGGCGGGTTGTGCGGCTTGTGCGCGCCCTTGGCGAAGCCGACGCGCTTGCCGAGCACGATCGCCAGGGCGAGCCCCGCGGCACCGGCGTTGATGTGCACCGCGGTGCCACCGGCGAAGTCGATGACGCCCCACGTGGCGGCCCAACCGGAGGTCAGGTTGAAGACCCACGAGGCGACCGGGAAGTAGACGACCGTGACCCAGACGCCGGCGAAGACCATCCACGCGCCGAACTTGGCACGGTCGGCGATGGCGCCGGAGATGAGCGCGACGGTGATGATCGCGAACGTCGCCTGGAACCCGACGAAGGCCATCGACGGGTACGCCGCCTGGATGTTCGAGGACTGCGCCTCCTCGAAGGCCTGGCCGAGGCCGATCTGGTTCCAGTCGATGCTGAAGAACCCGACCACGCCGGAGACCGCCGTGCCGTCGCCGTGGTTGGCGAAGGCGATCGCGTAGCCGTAGACCACCCAGAGCACGCTCACGAGCGCGATCGCACCGAACGACATCATCATCATGGAGATGACGGACTTGGCCTTCACCAAGCCGCCGTAAAAGAAGGCCAGGCCGGGTGTCATGAACAACACCAGCGCAGCCATCACCAACACGAACGTCGTGTTGCCCTGATCAAGCATCTGCTCACCTCTCGATTGCACGAGCGGCTCTTGGACCGCCTCGGGTGTCACAGAGTCTGGCGAGGCGAGGTTTCACTAGGGAGCACGAACTGTTTCGCGGATGTAACGCGACCGCGCCGTTTGTAAACGTCGTGTTTCCGCCGGCCCGATGTCCCCTGCGCGAGGGGCAGGAGACCGCCGTGGACAGATCGGTCTGACGGCGAGGGACGCTCAGGCGCGGGTGAGCGCCACCACGCGGGACGCCGCGCGCAGGTACTTCTTGCGGTAACCGCCCTCGAGCATCACGTCGGGGTACACCTGGTCGAGCGGGGTACCCGAGGCGACGATGCGCACCTGCGCGTCGTACAACCGGTCCACCAGGGCGACCCAGCGCAGCGCGTCGGTCTGGTCGGTGAACGCCCGGACGTCGGTGAGCCCGACGGCGTCGAGGTCCTCGACCAGCGCGACGTACTTCGACGGGTGCACGGAACCCAGGTGCGCGACCACCGCGCCGAAGTCGTCGAGCGTCACGGTGCCGGACGGCAGCGCGGCGGGCACGTCGGACACCACCTGCGCCGACTCGTCCACGGCCCGTCGGCGGTAGTCCAGGCCGTCGATGCGCATGGTGTCGAACCGGTCCGACATCGCCTGGATCTCGCGCAGGAAGTCCTGCGCGGCGAAGCGGCCCTCGCCCAGGGCTCCCGGGGGCGTGTTCGACGTCGCGGCGAAGCGGGTGCCGGTCTCGGTCAGTTCCTTGATGAGCCGCGTCATCACCATCGTGTCGCCCGGGTCGTCGAGCTCGAACTCGTCGATGCACACCAGTGCGGTGCCGCGGAGCAGGTCGACCGTCCCCTGGAACCCCAGGGCGCCCACGAGCGCGGTGTACTCGATGAAGGTGCCGAACGTCTTCCGCCCGGTGGCCGCGTGGTAGGCGGCTGCGAGCAGGTGGGTCTTGCCGACACCGAACCCGCCGTCCAGGTACACGCCGGACTTCGCCGAGGGCTCCGCCGACTGCTTCCGGCGCCCGAACAGCCCGCGCCGAGGGGCCTCCGCGGGACCGGCGGCCACGAACGCGGCGACGGCATCGCGGACCGAGGCCTGCGAGTCGTAGTCCGGGTCCGGCCGGTACGAGTCGAACGACGCGTCCGTGAACTGGGGCGGTGGCACGAGCGCCGCGGCCATCTGCCGCGGGGTCACCTGGGGATCACGGTCGACGAGGTGAGCGGGCAATCGGGGAACCCTTCCGGGAAGCATGTCGTGGGGTGTCACGTTGCGTCAGGGGCACGGTACGTCCGCGTACCGTTGCCCACAGGCACCGACGCCCGATCCTAGTCCGGCGCCAGCAGCACGCTCCCCAGCACCACGCTCCCCCGCACCCCCTGGAGGTACCCCCGATGACCGCACCGGTCGACCCGTCCGAGAAGTTCGCCGCCTACGCGCACCCGGAGCGCCTCGTCTCCACCGAGTGGCTGCAGGAGCAACTCGACGCCGGGGCCGGCGCCCCCGACCTGGTGGTCGTCGAGTCCGACGAGGACGTCCTGCTCTACGAGACGGGGCACATCCCGGGCGCCGTGAAGATCGACTGGCACACCGACCTCAACGACCCGGTGCAGCGCGACTACATCGACGGCGCCGCCTTCGCCGAGCTCCTCGGCGGCAAGGGCATCGGCCGCGACACCACCGTCGTGATCTACGGCGACAAGAACAACTGGTGGGCGGCGTACGCCCTCTGGGTGTTCACCCTGTTCGGCCACGAGGACGTCCGCCTGCTCGACGGCGGTCGCGGCAAGTGGATCGCCGAGGACCGCGCCCTGACCACCGACGAGACCCCGGTCACGCCCGTCGAGTACCCCGTCGTCGAGCGCCACGACGAGCCCGTCCGCGCCTTCAAGGACGACGTCCTCGCGCACCTCGGCAAGCCGCTCATCGACGTCCGCAGCGCCCCGGAGTACAGCGGGGAGCGCACGACGGCGCCCGACTACCCGGAAGAGGGTGCGCTGCGCGGCGGCCACGTCCCCACCGCCGTGAACATCCCCTGGGCGACGGCCGCAGCCCCCGACGGCACCTTCAAGTCACGCGACGAGCTCGACGCCGTCTACCGCGACGGCGCCGGCATCGGTGACGCCGACCAGGTCATCGCCTACTGCCGCATCGGTGAGCGCTCGAGCCACACCTGGTTCGTCCTGCAGCACCTGCTCGGCTACGACAACGTCCGCAACTACGACGGCTCGTGGACCGAGTGGGGCAGCGCCGTCCGCGTCCCCATCGTGCAGGGATCCGAGCCGGGTACTGTTCCGAACCGATGAACGACAGCACCGACGCACCACTCCCCGCCACCCTCGCCGAGATCCGCGACGACTTCCTCGCCCTGGGCCAGAAGGACCGCCTGCAGCTCCTGCTCGAGTTCTCGAACGAGCTGCCTGCGCTGCCCGAACGCCTGCAGGGGCACGAGGACGAGCTCGAACGCGTCGAGGAGTGCCAGTCCCCCGTCTTCATCACCGTGACGGTGGGCGAGGACGGCGACGCCCCGGACGTGGTCCGGATGCACGCCACCGCCCCGCGCGAGGCGCCGACCACCCGCGGCTTCGCCTCGATCCTGGCGCAGGGACTGTCCGGCCTGACCGTCGAGCAGGTGCTCGCCGTCCCGACGGACTACCCGCTGACCATCGGTCTGTCCGAGGCGGTCAGCCCGCTGCGGATCCGCGGCATGGTGGGCATGCTCGGACGCGTCCAGCGTCAGGTGCAGGCGGCGGTCGCGTAGACGCGACCCGTTGACGGACAGGAGGCGCGGTGCCAGCTGGCACCGCGCCTCCTGTCCGTTGCTCGTTTCCGATGCATGCGGTCCTCTGGCATTTCAGTCGCTGGCCGTGACAGGATGGGCCGGTCAGCACCATGGGGGGAATTGACGATGGCGAAGATCCACGGGAACGATCCGACCGGCTACTCGTACAGCGCGGCGGACACGCTCAGATCGGCGTCGACGGCGCTCGCGTCGTCGATCGGCGGCCAGTCCGGATCGCGGTCGTCGTCGGTGACGACCGCGAGTGCGGAGTTCCGGGGGTACTTCTCCGAGGTCTTCGCGGACAACGCCGACATCGGCGCACGCAGCGCGACCAAGCTCGTCGAGTCGTTGCAGAGCCTGTCGGGCTTCGTGCAGGAACTCTGCGACGCCGCGAAGGACGAGGACGACCGGCGGAAGCAGGCGAAGGCGTGGGACGCCCGCAAGCGAGAACGCGAAGAGAACTTCTTCGTCGGCGCCGGACACGAGATCTCGACGTGGTTCGGCGGCGGTGACGACCCGAAGCCCCCGGAACCGGAACCGGAACCGCGTCTGCAGGCGGACGAGGTCAGCGTCAAGGGGCGGGAGATCCCCGCGGGTGGTGGGACCAGCGGTGGGACGTCGTCGGCCGTCCCCGAAGACCTCCGCTCCTTCGAGGCGAACACCCGCACGCTCGACTCCGACCTGTCGGGTGCCGTCTCCACGTTCCGCAACGCCCTGAGCGACTACGAGGCAGAGTGCAACCCCTGCTGGGGCACGCTGAACGCGCAGTCGCTGCTGACCGCCGTCAACGACTGGCTCACCGCGAACGGGCAGGACGCCGACTGGGCGGGCACCGTCGCCGCGCAGTTCGAAGCCGCCGGTGGTGGTGCCGGGCCCGCGACGCTGTCGGACGCGGCGATCGCGGCGGCCCTGTCCGCGGCGGGCATCGACGCCGGACGTGACGACTTCACCATCGGACCGTTCTCGGCGATGGGGACGCCTCCGACGAACGGGTTCGCCGACGATCCCGTCAACACCGCCACGGGCAACTTCCTGGAGCCCGAGACCGACCTGTCGTTCGCCGGGCGGGCGGCGTCGCTCCGGCTCACCCGGATGTACAACTCGCTCGACGGCCGTTCCGGGGTGTTCGGGCTCGGGTGGTCCTCGATCCTCGACACCCGGCTGGAGATCACCGACGACGCCGCGTCGGTCGTGCTCGACGACGGCCGGCAGGTCGACTTCCCGCGGCAGGGCGACGGCTGGGACCGCGCGGTCGGCGAAGACCTCTGGCTCCGGGCCGAGGGGAACGCCCTCGTCGTCCAGGACAACGCCGGCGGTCGCTGGGAGTTCACGCGGTCCGGACGGTGGTCGAACTGCGGTCGCGGAGCCGGCACCACCGTGGCCGTGCGGCGTGACGAGCAGGACCGGATCACGCGCCTGTCGCACGTGTTCGGACGGTTTGTCGACGTCGAGTACGCGGGCGACCGCGTGGCGTCGACGACCGCCTCGGACGGACGCCGCGTGGAGTACCACTACGACGATGCTCGTCGACTCGTCCGTGCGACGGACGCCGTCGGCAGCCGTCGGTACCGCTGGAACGACGACGGGCTGATCGACCGCGTGACCGCTGCCACGGGTGTGGTCGAGTGCGAGAACACCTACGACGCCCGGGGCCGTGTCGTCGAGCAGCGCACGCCGTTCGGGCGGCGCGTGCGGTTCGCGTACCTGCCGGGCCGCGTCACCTCGGTCTCCGACGTCGACGGGGACCACACCAACACGTGGATCGCCGACCGCAAGGGCCGGGTCGTCGGGATCATCGACACCGACGGGCGGCGTCAGTCGATGTCGTACGACCCGCACGGCAACCTCGTCTCGGTGACCGAGCGCGACGGACAGGTGACCGTCCACGGGTACGACGAGCGGGGACGGCGCGTCCGGACCGTGACACCGGAGGGCGCCGACCTGACCTTCGGGTACGACGAGCAGGACCGCATGACCACGGTGGTCACCCCGAACGGTGGGGTCGTCGAGTACTCGTACGCGGGCGACGACCGGAACCCGTCGACCATCGTCGACCCCGTCGGCGGTCGCACCGTGCTCGAGTGGCGGGACGGCCTGTTGGTCCGGACCACCGATCCGACGGGCGTCGTCGTCGTCTTCCACCACGACGCCTCCGGCGAGGTCGTCGGCGTCGAGAACGCCGTCGGTGACACCGCACGTCTGATCCGCGACGCCGGAGGCCGGATCGTCGAGGCCGTCACACCGCTCGGCCACCGCACGCGCTACCGGTACGACGGCGCCGGCCTGCTCACCGCACGCGAGGACCCGGACGGCGGAATGTGGCGGTTCGAGCACGGCGACGGCGGTCGGGTCACCGCGATGATCGACCCCCTCGGCGCGCGCACCGAGGTCACCCACGGTGCCCACGGCGAGGTCGTGTCGACCACGGACCCGCTCGGTCGCGTCGTCACGAAGGACTTCGACGCGTTCGGCAACGTCTCGTCGATGACCCTGCCCGACGGTGCCGAGTGGGCGTTCGTGCACGACGCGCTCTCCCGACTCGAAGCCGTGGTCGACCCGGCCGGCGGCACCTGGACACGCGAGCACGACGCGGTCGGAGCCCTCGGCGCGACGGTCGACCCCACCGGTGTCCGCACCGAGGTGGGGCGCTCGCGCGCTGACGGCGTCTCCACGGTCCGGGACGCCTTCGATGCCGTGTCCGTCACGACCGACGAGTTCGGGCGCCCGACCCGGCTCGAGCACACAGACGCCTCCGCCGAACTCACGACGTACGACGCCTGCGGCCGACCGGTCGAACTCGTCGACGCGGACGGTGGACTCACCAGGATCGAGCGTGACCTGGCCGGACGAGTCGTCGGTGTGACCACTCCGGCGGGCCGCACCACCCGGTACGAGTACGACGCGTGCGGCCGCCCGGTCAGCGCGATCGACCCCGCCGGCGCACGCACCACGCTGACCTACGACGCCGATTCACGGGTCGTCGCGCGCACCCTGCCGACCGGCGAGGTCGCCCGGACCGAGTACGACCGACAGGGTCGGGTCGTCCATGCAGACGTGCCCGGGGTCGGCACCGCCCGGTACCGGTACGACCGCGTGGGCCGGGTCGTGTCGGCGCGCGACACCCGTTTCGGCCAGCGGACCTTCCGCTACGACGCCGCCGGACAACTCATCGCCGCGGTGAACGGGCTCGGCGGCACCACCCGGTACGAGTACGACCAGCGTGGGCGCCTCGTCCGCAGCATCGATCCGCTGGGTGGGGTGACTTTCCGCACGTACACGCAGCTCGACAAGGTGGCCTCGTCCACCGATCAGCTCGGTCGCACGACGACGGCGACCTACGACGCGGCCGGGCGCCAGCTCACCCAGACGGACCCGGACGGCAGCGTCCTGCGGTGGGAGTACGACGCGGCCGGGCGTGAATCCGCGCAGTACGCCGGTGACCGGTTGATCGGCCGCATCGACCGCGATGCGCGTGCTCGCACGGTGACGATCACCGACGAGACCCGTCCCGACTCCCCCGCCACCCACGTCCTCGAGTTCAGCCGACTGGGCCGGCTCGTCCGCCGTGCCACCGGCGCGCGCGAGACCAGGTGGACCCACGATGCCGACGGACTCCGCACCTCGGTGCAGTCCCCTGACGGGTCCACGACCCGGTACGAGCACGACGCCACCGGACGGGTCGTCCGCGTCGACCACTCGGCCTTCGGCGAGGTCCGGTACGAGCACGACGCGGCGGGGCGGCTCCTGCAGGCCCGCGCCGGCGATCAGCTGCAGACCTGGGAGTACGCGAACGGACACGTCGTCCGGCACGCGCGCATCGACTCTGACGGCACGCACGCCAGCACGATCGAACGCGACGCCGACGGGCGCATCACCCGGGTCGACGGACCCGGCGGGAGCACCACCTACGAGCACGACGATGCCGCGCAGCTGGTGGCGTCCGTCCAGGACGCCCGTCGCACGGACTGGGTCTACGACGTCGCTGGTCGTCTGGCCGAGGAACGGACGGACTCCGGGGCCCGGCGGTTCACGTACGACGCCGCCGGACAGCTGACCAGGGTCGACGCTCCGGACGGGGCGCCCGAGGCGGAGTACGCCTACGACGGCGCAGGTCGACGGGTGCAGGCGCTCCGAGCCGACGGCGTGACGACCACGTACGGCTGGACCCCGCAGGGTCACCTCACCGGGGTGGCGGAGACCACCGCGGCAGGCAGCACCACGACCGACCTCCACGTCGACGCCCTCGGCGAACTCGCCGAGGTCGACGGCGTCCCGATCGACTGGGACACCGCCGCGTTCGCGCCGACCGTCCTCGCAGTCGGTGACTCACCGGTCGTCCGCGCTCCCGGCGGCCTGACCGGGGTGGACGACGGTTGGATCACCAGCGGTCGGCGCACCACGAGGGCAGCCGACGACGCCGACCCGTGGCAGACGCTCGCCGATCTAGAAGGTTCGGCGCTGCCGGGCGGCATCGCGCTCGGCGCAGACGGTTCGCTGCAGGTCGCCGGCCTGGAGTGGATGGGCGCCCGCGCCTACGACTCGTCGTCGCGCGGCTTCCTGTCCGTCGACCCGATCAGCGCGCCCGCCGGAGCAGCCTGGGCCGGCAACCCGTACTCGTTCGCCGGCAACGATCCGCTGCACGCCATCGATCCGCTCGGTCTCGCGCCCGTCACCGACGCCGAGCTCGAGGCCTACGCGGCGGCGCAGCAGGGGCCGCTCGCACGTGCCGCAGCCGCGACCGGTGACTGGTTCGCGGACAACTGGGAGTACGTCGCCGGCGGTGCCATGGTCGTCGCGGGCGGGGTGCTCGTCGCCACCGGCGTCGGCGGTCCGGTCGGCATGATGCTCATCAGCGCCGGTGCCGACACGATCATCCAGAAGGCCACGACCGGCGAGGTGAACTGGGGCCAGGTCGCCGTCAGCGGGGCATTCGGTGCGGTCGGCGGTGGTGCCGGTGCCCTGATCGGGAAGCACCTGCTGGGCAACGCCGCAGAGGGCGCGGTCGAGAACGTCGTGAACTACGCCGTGAGCGGCCAGCCGGTGACCCCCGGTGGCCTGCTCCGGAACGCTGCCGAGGGTGCCGCGACGTCGGCGGCCACCGGCGGCACGATGTCGAAGGTCCACCTGCCGACGTCCGTGGCGAAGCTCGGCGACGAGACGCCGGTACCACCGGGCATCATCTACCGGCGCACGGACATCACCGACGGCCTGAAGCCCTACATCGGACAGACCAAGAGTGAAGACCACTTCCTCCTGCGCCAGGCCGCTCACGCACGAGAACACCCGGATGCGGCGTTCAGATTTGAGAGGATCGACAGGGGGCACCCAGGAGTCGACCTGGACCGTCGAGAAGAGTTCCACATTCGCAACGAAGGCGGACCCACGAACAAGGGCAACCCGGATGGCGGCCTGTCCAACAAGCGCCACCAGATGAGCGACAAGCGTTACGACGCGGCAGGAGGAAGCCCGTATTGAGTACGAAACAGCAGGTCTACAGGGTCTCGATCGGCGACATCTTCACAGTGCCCCTCGGCGACGGCAGGGCTGCCCTCGGACAAGTGATCGGCAAGTACAAGAGTTCGTTCTACGTCGTCGTCTTCGATCTGGTCGTTCCTGAAGATGCAGTTCAGAGCCTCGACCTCAGCGAGGTGGCCGCAACTCCGCCACTCCTGGCCCGGATGACGTTCGACGCCCGATTCCGACCGGGGATGTGGCAGATAGTGGGCAACCGCGCTCCGGATCAGGCACGTTTCCTGCCCGCCTACAGCTTCGGATCAGACGACTACGACGGAGTCCGGGTGACGAACTTCGACGGAACGAGAATGCGCCGGGCAACGGGACAGGAGGCTACCCAGGTCCCGCGGCTCACGATCGATTCCCCGATCGTCCTCGAGAAGGCGGTTCGTGCTCACTTCGGTCTGGAACCGTGGCTCCCGGCCTACGACGAAGTTCGATATCGTCCAACTCCTACGTCGTCCGAATTGTTCGGCGACTAGCAGTCCGTGAACGACGATCCTGAATCAACCAGGGAGATCATGATCTGGATGAGGAAGAGGAACGTCGACCGTCTTGAACTTCCGGGGTTCACAGATGCGACGCGGAATGAACTCCGCCGGCCCTCTGTCGTCGGCTCCGCGCAGATTTCGGACGAGTGAACGATCGTGACCCGTGACACGGCAGACCCCACCGGGGGCGCGATGACCGTCGAGCGCGCGGGCACGCTCGACCTCATAGGCGTCGACTTCCGGCTTGAGCTGGGGTTCGGCAACGGCTACCGCGTCCAGCTCGAATCCGAGTGCACCGTCACCGACCGGTCCGGAAGCACCGCGGTCGTCGATCCCGACCGCAAGGACTCACTGCTCCCGGTCCTGCGGCTGTTCGGTGCCGAGCTCGTTCGGAGTTCGACCGAGAACGGCGTACTGACGCTGATCTTCGACGGCGGGGACACCCTCGTCGCCGGTACCGATGCCGAGTTCGAGTCCTGGCAGGTCTCCGGGCCGAAGGGTCGCCCGGCCCGCACCGAGCCGCCGACCGGAAGCACGAGCACGGGCACGGAAGGAGATCGAGGATGAGCGGCGTTCCGCGCCAGCCCTTCGCGCTGGGCATCGCCGGCGACACCGTCGACCTCATCAGCATCGGACCAGACGTGACGATCCGCTTCTCGAGCGGTGCGTCGCTCCGGTTCGAGACCGACTTCGCGCTGACAGGCTCTGACGGGGAGCACGCGTTCCTCGATCCCGGCGACAAACCGTCCCTGCTCGACCTCCTTGCCCTGCACAACAAGGTCGTCTCGGACGGTGCAGTCACGGGCGCGCGGATCGCCATCCGGTTCGCCTCGGGTGAGTTGCTCGAGGGCTGGTCGAACCGCCGAGGTCCGTCCTGGCACTACAGCGAACCGGGGCGCGCACGGGTCGACATCGACGTCCTGCCCGACGGCGAGGTCCGGTACCGACAGGGCCCGTCGTCCGCGGAGATCCGACGGTGACGGACGCGCCCCCGGCCATCTCGATCCACCATCTCCGAGCGGTCACCGATGAATCGACCGTGGAGCTCCCGGACCGTGTCGTCGAGGTCCTCGCCACTGTCGGGCCGGACACGGATGTGCTCGTCTCCGACGTGTCCGCACGCTCGTTCGCAGCGGTCATCCGGAGGAGCTATTCGACAAAGCAGCCGAACCTCGTACCGTTCATCGACCCACTCCAAGCCCTCGGGGACGAGCTCGTCCTGATCTGTCAGGTCGAGCACGGCGATGAACTCGTGACGGTCGTGTTGCGCGCGACGGACCGAACGCTCGTGGCAGCCACGGCGATCGACCGTTCCGTCGGGGTCGTCCACATCACCGTCCAGGAGCTGTGCGCGCGCCTCCGCGCATCAGACGCTCCGGGGGCCGAACTGGCGCTCGAGGTGGCACCGCAGTGTCCGACCGAGGAACGGGTCCGCATCTTCGAGCAGGGCGCGCTGGCGACGGCACGGACCTTCCTGACGAAGTACACGATGGCCGCGGAGAAGGGCTTCGACGTCCGCGGACTCGACGGGTTCGCCCGTGCGCTCGTGCCGCTCGGCGACGAGCAGCCGGGGTTCTGCATCGTGCAGGCTGACATCTCGGTCGGAATCACGGCGTTTACGCCCGGCAGGACCGACGTCCTCGCTGCGATGAGCGTCGGCGGCCTCTCGCCCCAGACCGAGACGACCGAGGAGAACGGATGACCACGACAGTGCCGGGCGACCTCGGGATGGTCACCTACCGGATCCCCGCTGCTCGCATTGTGCTGCCCGACCTGGTGCAGTTCTTCTCAGAGCTCGAAACACCAGAGCTCGATTCACCAGAGCTCGTCTGGGTCCTCACGACCCTGTACGCCGTCACGTCCCCTGACAAGCCGGTCCAAGCGCTCCCACTCGAACGCCGCGTCGACGCGGCGGCAGAACCCGGGCTCATGCTGAGCCATGCCGAGGCGATGGAGATCGCTGACAGCATGCGGCAGCTCATCGACGGCGAGTTCCTCGGCTACCTCCCCGGCTCGGACCTGACCGACGAGTCGAACCTGGTCGTCCGGATCGACGCGTTCGACAGTGGCGAATGGACCGTGACGGTCCGACCGCCGCTCACGACGATGAGCGATGCCTTCGACCGGACGCACGGCCCAGCGCAGCCCGGCCGACCGGCGACTCGTCTCGAGGAGTTCGGGCCACGCCAGCAGACGACGAACGGAACGAATGCCGCGCCACCCGCTTCGTGAGCGGAACGGGTCGAGTGCGCGACGGTGACCCGACCATTTCTGCTCACGAAGCGACCGAACCGACGCATCGACGGACGGGAGGCGCGGTGCCAGCTGACACCGCGCCTCCCGTCCGCCCTTCGGTCGCGTCTACCGCGCGCTGGTCGCCCCGCGCCGCTGGACCACCTCGGTCAGCCACGCGAGGATCCGGGCGTCGAACCAGTCGGCGTCGTGGTTCCAGAGCTTGGTGTGCCGGGCCGTGGTCTGGATCTCGAGCCGCACCAGATCGGGCCGCGCGCGGGCCAGGTCGTGCGAGGCCGAGGACGGCACGAACCCGTCGTCGTCGCTGTGCAGCAGCAGGATCGGCACCGTGAGCTCGTCGGAGCGCGTGACCATGTCGAGCTCGCGCAGGTCCACAGGGGCCTGGAGCCCGGCGAGCCGGTGCAGCACCGGGGTGCGGAGCAGGCGTTGCGCGACCTTGCGGACCGGACGCGGCAGACGCAGGAGCTGGCTCTGCGACTTCAGGACGGCGTGCCAGTCGACCACCGGGGACTCCAGCACCACCCCGTCGACCAGGCCGGCGAAGCGCGAGCGCAGCAGGGTCTGCAGCACGACGGCACCGCCCATCGACCAGCCCATCAGCACGACGCTCTGGGCGTCCTGCGCGGTGAGCCAGCGGAGGACGGAGTCGACGTCCTCCCACTCGGTGCTGCCGAGGCCGTAGCGGCCGTCGACGCTCGGCGGGGCGACGCCGTCGTTCCGCCACGAGGCGAGCACCACCGAGTACCCGGCGGCGCGGAACACCGGGACGGCGCGGATCGTCTCGGCACGCGTGACGCCACGGCCGTGCACCAGGACGGCCCACGGCGCTGCCGGGTCGTCGGCGCGGACGACCCACGCGGGGGCGGGGCCGTTCGGGGTGGGGATGTCGACGTCCTCGACGGGCACGTCGAGTTCGCCGGGGGTCAGGTAGAACCAGCCGCCCCAGCGACCGCGACGTGCGGCGGTCGGGTCGCCGGCGTCGATCGCGATGATGCGGCGCGTGACGGTGGTGTCGGTCGTGCCGAGGACCTCGCCGACGCGCATGTGGCCCGTGCCGCCGCCGAACCAGAGCGAGTACCGGCCCTGCAGCTCGGTGTCGGCCGTGCGCTCGATCGTGACGGTCTTCCGGACGGGGTCGACGGCGTGGATCGGGACGCGCTCGTTGCGCTTGCGGTCGGGGGTGACCACGGCGCGGGCGACGGCGGCGACGAAGCCACCGATGACGGCCGTCCCCACCGCGGCAGCTGCCAGACCGGCGCCGAGTGCGATGAACCCGGCCGATCGAGCGGTCTCCTGGACGACGTCCTCGGCGGGTCGCGCGGATCGGGACATGGCCCGGAGCCTAGTCTGCATGTGTGTCCGAAACCCGAGAGCCCGACGCCTTCGCGCGGCTCCGCGCGTTCGTGTCCGGCGGCAGCGGCCGTGCCGAGACCACCGTCACCGAGATCCCCTCGCCGACCCGGATCGCACCGTTCTCGATCGCCCTGGCGGCGGACGTGTCCGGCACCGCGCACGGCGTCGAGTCGGACCTGGGCACCGGCCGGTTCATCGCCCTGTACGACCCGGAAGAACCCGAGGGCTGGGGTGGCGCGTTCCGCGTCGTCTCGTTCGCCCAGGCACCGCTCGAGCCGGAGATCGGCGTCGACGAGTTCGTCGCCGACGTGACCTGGAGCTGGCTCGTCGACGCGCTCGAGTCGCATGGTGCGACGTACGACCACGCCTCGGGCACGGCCACCAAGATCATCTCGCGCGGGTACGGTGACCTCGCCGCGCAGGGCGACGGCGCCCAGCTGGAACTCCGCGCGTCGTGGACACCACGCGGCGACGACCTCACCGCACACGTCCGGGCCTGGCAGGACATCGTCGCCATGCTCGCCGGTCTGCCGCCCGCATCGGACGGCGTGACCCTGCTGGCCCCGAGGAGGCTCGCCAAGTGACCGACCCCGCTCCCCAGGACGCCGCTGGATCGACCGGCCCGGCTGCGTCCGCAGCCACGGCTGCCGGTTCGACTGCTCCGGCTGCCGCTGCTGGCTCGGCCGCTCCGGCCGCCGCCGCCAGCCCCGCCTTCGAGGCATCGCACGACGCCGTCAAGGTGATCGACACGCGCGAGGACTACCTCGAGGCGGTCGCCGCCATCGCCGCCGGCCACGGCCCCGTCGCGGTCGATGCCGAGCGCGCCAGCGGCTACCGCTACTCGCAGCGCGCGTACCTGATCCAGGTGTTCCGCCGCGGTGCCGGTGCGTTCCTGTTCGACCCGATCCCGATCGGCGACTTCTCGGAGCTGCAGGCCGCCATCGTCGACGAGGAGTGGCTGTTCCACGCCGCCTCGCAGGACCTGCCGTGTCTGCAGGAGGTCGGCCTCGTCCCGACGCGCATCTTCGACACCGAGCTCGGTGCCCGGATCGCCGGGTTCCCCCGCGTCGGCCTCGGCGCCGTCGTCGAGCAGCTGCTCGGCATCACCCTGGCCAAGGCGCACTCGGCCGCCGACTGGTCGACCCGTCCCCTGCCGCAGTCGTGGCTCGTCTACGCGTCGCTCGACGTCGAGCTGCTGCCCGACCTGCGCGACGCCCTGGCCGAGCAGCTCGACGAGGCCGGCAAGACCCGGATCGCCCAGGAGGAGTTCGACGCAGTCCTGCACCGTGCGCCGAAGCCCGCCCGTGCCGAGCCCTGGCGTCGGCTGTCCGGCATGCACGCGCTCCGTGGTGCGCGAGCACTGGCGATCGCCCGGTCGCTCTGGCTCGCCCGTGACGAGTACGCCCGACAGGCGGACATCGCCCCCGGGCGCACGATCCCCGACTCGGCGATCGTCGCCGCCGCGGCCGCCGCACCCGAGTCCCGCGCCGAACTCGGTGCGCTGAAGACGTTCACGGGCCGCGCCAGCCGTTCCGAGCTCGACCGCTGGTGGGCCGCCGTCGAGGAAGGCCGCACCACCGAGGACCTCCCCCGTCTCCGCGGTGCCGGCGAGGCCACCCTGCCCCCGCCCCGCGCCTGGGCCGACCGCAACCCGGCCGCAGACCGCCGGTACAAGGCCGCGCGCGCCGCGGTCACGAAGCGTGCCGAGGAACTCGACATCCCACTCGAGAACCTGCTCACGCCGGAGACGCTCCGGCTCGTGTCGTGGGCCCCGCCGTCGCCGCCGTCGACCGAGCTGGTCGGAGCGGCCCTCGCCGAGCACGACGCCCGCCCGTGGCAGGTCGAGGAACTCGCGTCGATCATCGCGTCGGCCTTTGTCGCTGCTGCACAGCGGCCCGCGGCGACGGACGACCACGAGTCGTAGGAACTGCCCAACCGGCATGCGGCCGCCCAGGCTGGGGGCATAGCGTCGGGAGGGTCGCCGGGCGAGGCCCGGCCAGGCCGGAGCGACCTGCGTTCCGGCCCGATCGATGAGGATCTGGGAGGCCCGGATTGCCAAAGGCATCAGACGTCGTGTTCGTGGACGGCGTTCGCACACCGTTCGGACGAGCCGGCGAGAAGGGGGTGTTCTGGAAGACCCGGTCGGACGACCTCGCGGTGCACGCGATGCGCGGACTGCTCGACCGGAACACCTTCGACACCGCAGCGGTGGACGACGTCGCCGTCGCGGCGACCACGCAGCAGGGCGACCAGGGGCTGACGCTCGGGCGCACGGTCGGCATGCTCGCGGGCCTGCCGAAGTCGGTGCCCGGTTACGCGATCGACCGCATGTGCGCCGGTGCCATGACGAGCGTCACGACGCTCGCCGGCGCCATCGCCTTCGGTGCCGCCGACGTCGCGATCGCCGGTGGTGTCGAGCACATGGGCCGGCACCCGATGGGCTTCAACGCCGACCCGAACCCGCGCTTCGTCGCGGAGCGCATGGTCTCGAGCGACGCCCTCGTCATGGGCGCCACCGCCGAGCGCCTGCACGACCGCTTCCCCGCGATCACGAAGGACCGCACGGACGCCTACGCCGTCCAGTCCCAGCAGCGGTACGCCGCCGCCTGGGCGAACGGCAAGCTCCAGCCGGACGTGATCCCGGTGGAGGTCAACAAGGGCGACGGCTGGGACGTCGTCAGCACCGACGAGCCGCCGCGGCCGGGGACGACCCTGGAGGCGCTGGCCGCGTTGAAGACGCCGTTCCGGCCCCACGGACGGGTCACCGCCGGCAACGCCGCCGGTCTGAACGACGGTGCGACCATGAGCCTGCTCGCGTCCGAGGACGGTGCGAAGCAGCACGGACTGTCGACGAAGATGCGCATGGTCTCGTTCGCCTTCGCCGGCGTCGAGCCCGAGGTCATGGGCGTCGGCCCGGTCCCCGCGACCGACAAGGCCCTGTCGAAGGCCGGCCTGTCGATCGACGACATCGGCCTGTTCGAGATCAACGAGGCGTTCGCCGTCCAGGTGCTCGCGTTCCTCGACAACTACGGCATCGCCCAGGACTCCCCGAACGTGAACGCCTGGGGCGGCGCGATCGCCGTCGGCCACCCGCTCGCGTCGAGTGGTGTCCGGCTGATGAACCAGCTCGCCGCACAGTTCGCCGAGCGACCGGACGTCAAGTACGGCATCACCACGATGTGCATCGGACTCGGCCAGGGCGGCACCGTCATCTGGGAGAACCCGAACCACAGCAAGTCGGCCGAGCGTTCGGCTCGGAAGGGGGCGTGACCATGACCATCGTCGACAATGACCGACTGGCCGAACTCAGCGAGGACGAGGTCGTCACGCACTCGTTCGTCAAGCACGTCACGATGCCTTCGGGTGGCACGCTGGCGCTCATCACGCTCGACAACGGCAAGGACTACAAGCGGCCGAACACCCTCGGGCCGCGCACGCTCCGTGAGCTGTCCGGCGTGCTCGACACCCTCAAGACCGAGGCCGCCGCCGGCACGATCCAGGGCGTCGCGATCACCGGCAAGGAGTACTGCTTCGCCGCCGGGGCCGACCTGTCCCAGGCAGCGGCGGTCCCGTCGCGCGAGGCCGCCCATGACCTGGCCGCCCTCGGGCACGCCACGCTCCGCAAGTTCTCCGACCTCGGGGTGCCGTCGTTCGCGTTCGTGAACACCCTGGCGCTCGGGGGTGGGCTCGAGATCGCCCTGCACTGCACCTACCGGGCGTTCTCGTCCGCGGCGCAGGGCATCGGGCTCCCCGAGGTGTTCCTCGGCATCATCCCCGGCTGGGGCGGCGCGACGCTGCTCCCCCGCCTGATCGGCCCGGAGCGCGCGCTCCGCGTCATCGTCGAGAACCCGCTCAAGAACAACCGCCTGATGGACGGTCCGGCCGCGGTCGAGATCGGCATCGGTGACGTGCTCGTCCCGTCCGTCACGTTCCTGCCCTCGGCGGTGGCGTGGGCGGACGGCGTCATCACCGGAACGACCAAGGTGGTGCGGAAGAACGAGCCGGGCATGCTCGAGAAGGCCGCCTGGGGCACCGTCGTCAAGGTCGCCCGCGGACAGGTCGCGTCGAAGATCGGCACCGTGCCGAAGTCGCCGTTCCGGGCGCTCGACCTCGTCGCCGCCGCCAAGTCGGGTTCGCTCGACGAACGCTTCGCCGACGAGGACGAGGCCCTCGCTGACCTCATCTCGGGCGACCAGTTCGCCGCGTCGATGTACGCCTTCGACCTCGTGCAGAAGCGTGCGAAGAAGCCCGTCGGCGCTCCCGAGGGTGTCGATCCGAAGAAGATCACGAAGGTCGGCGTCCTCGGCGCCGGGCTGATGGCTTCGCAGTTCGCGCTGCTGTTCGCCCGACGCCTGGGCGTCCCCGTCGTCATCACCGACGTCGACCAGTCGCGCGTCGACGCCGGCGTCGAGCGGATCCGCGGCGAGGTCGCGAAGCTGCTCGACAAGGGCCGGATCTCCCCCGACGACGCGAACCGCATCACCGCACTCGTCAGCGGGTCGGTGTCCTACGACGCCTTCGCCGACGCCGACTGGGTGATCGAGGCGGTCTTCGAGGAGATGACCGTCAAGCAGGAGGTCTTCCGGAAGATCGAGCAGGTCATCGCACCGGACGCGATCCTCGCCACGAACACGTCGTCGCTCTCCGTCGACGAGATGGCATCGGTCCTCACCAACCCGGAGCGACTCGTCGGCTTCCACTTCTTCAATCCGGTCGCGGTGATGCCGCTGCTCGAGGTGGTGCGCGCGGCGAAGACCTCGGACGAGGCCCTCGTCACCGCCCTCGCCGTCGCGAAGACCCTGAAGAAGACCGCGATCATCACCGCGGACCAGCCGGGCTTCGTCGTCAACCGCGTGCTCGCGCGGGTGCTCGGCGAGGCGATGCGCGGCGTGGAAGAGGGCACCTCGTTCGACACCGTCGCGCAGGGTGCCGCACCGCTCGGCCTGCCGATGTCACCGTTCGAGCTGCTCGAGCTCGTCGGGCTGCCGGTCGGCGCGCACGTGCTCGACTCGCACCACGCGGCCTGGCCGGAGCGCTTCTACCCCGGTGACGGCCTGAAGAGGATCGCCGAGCACGGGACGATCCTGACCCGCGACAAGAAGGGCAACGCGACCGGGTACGACCCCGCCGCCGTGAAGCTCGTCGCGCCGTCCAAGAAGGACGCGAAGCCGGTCGACGCCGCCGAGATGCAGCGCCGGTTCGAGGACGCCCTGGCCGACGAGTTGCACCGCATGCTCGAGGACCGGGTCGTCGAGCACGTCGAGGAGATCGACCTCGGGCTCATCCTCGGCGCCGGCTACCCGTTCCAGGCCGGTGGGATCAGCCCGTACCTCGACCGTTCCGGTGCGTCCGAGCGTGTCTTCGGCGGCACGTTCCACCAGCCCCGGATCGTCGGCCCCGCTTCCCGCTAGCGCCATCACGCAAAACACCGGTGTTCGCGCACCGAACACCCGCAAACCGCGGCGTGGAGCGCGAACACCGGTGTTTTGCTGACCGGACCCCGACCGGGCCGAGCCGTCAGCGGTCGGACGCCGCCGACTCGCGGGACCGCGCGGGCTTCGCCTGCGGCAACTTCGTCCCGACGACCTGGTCGATGACGTCGCGGGCGATGGCCTGCGCCGTGAGCCCCGCGTCGGCGAGGATCTGCGACCGGGTCGCGTGGTCGATGAACGCGTCGGGCAGCCCGAGCTCGTTCACCCCGGTGTCGACCCCGGCAGCGCGCAGGTCCTGCCGCAGCCGCGTCCCGACGCCGCCGACCCGCACGCCGTCCTCGATGGTGATCACGAGCCGGTGCGTCCGCGACAGCTCGATCAGCGACACCGGGATCGGCACCACCCAGCGCGGGTCCACGACGGTGACGCCGATGCCCTGCGCCTCGAGCAGCGCCGCGGCCTCGAGTGCCACCGGCACCATCGACCCCACGGCGACGAAGAGCACGTCCTCGACGTCATCCGCGGCGGCGTGCAGGACGTCCACGCCATCGGAGAGACGACGGACAGCTTGGATGTCCGGTCCGACCTGCCCCTTCGACCAGCGCAGCACGGTGGGGGCGTCGTCGACGGCGATCGCCTCGCGGAACTCCTCACGCAGTGTCGAGGCATCGCGGGGCGCGGCGATCCGGATCCCCGGCACGACCTGCAGCAGCGCGAGGTCCCACATGCCGTGGTGCGAGGGGCCGTCCGGGCCGGTGATGCCGGCGCGGTCGAGCACGAACGTCACGCCGGCCTTGTGCAGGGCGACGTCCATCAGCACCTGGTCGAACGCGCGGTTCAGGAACGTCGCGTAGAGCGCCACGACCGGGTGGAGTCCCCCGTAGGCCAGGCCCGCGGCGGTCGTCACGGCGTGCTGCTCGGCGATGCCGACGTCGTAGACCCGGTCGGGGTGCTGCTCCTGGAACAGGTGCAGCCCGGTCGGCCGGAGCATCGCCGCCGTGATCGCGACGACGCGCTCGTCCTCCGCTCCCACCGAAGCCAGCGTCGACGCGAACACCGAGGTCCACGACGGGCCCGACGCCGCGTCGAGCGACTCCCCCGTCTCCGGGTCGATGTGCCCGACGGCGTGGAACTGGTCGGCCTGGTCGCGCAGGGCGGGCTCGAAGCCGTGGCCCTTCTCGGTGATCGCGTGCACGATCACGGGAGCGCCGTACTCCTTGGCCTGCCGGAGCGCCGCCTCCATCGCCTGCTGATCGTGCCCGTTCACCGGGCCGATGTACTTGATGTCGAGGTTCGAGTACAACGCCTCGTTGTTCGTCAGCCGCGACAGGAAGCCGTGCAGGCCCCCGCGCATGCCTCGGTACACCGCACGACCCGGAGCGCCGAACCGCGCCGCCACGGCCTGCGTGCCCTCGTACAGGGCCCGGTACTCGCGGCGGGTGCGCACGGAGCTCAGGAACCGCGCCATGCCACCGATCGTCGGGGCGTACGAGCGGCCGTTGTCGTTGACGACGATGACCAGGCGACGGTCGTTGTCATCGGAGATGTTGTTGAGCGCCTCCCACGTCATGCCGCCGGTGAGCGCACCGTCCCCGACCACCGCGACGACGGTGCGGTCGGTCTGCCCGGTCTGCCCGAACGCGCGGGAGATGCCGTCGGCCCACGACAGCGACGACGATGCGTGCGAGGACTCGACGATGTCGTGCTCGGACTCCCTCCGCTGCGGGTAGCCGGCGATGCCGCCGCGTTCGCGCAGCTTCGAGAAGTCCTGGCGCCCCGTGACGAGCTTGTGCACGTACGACTGGTGCCCGGTGTCGAAGACGAACGGGTCGTTCGGCGAGTCGAACACGCGGTGCATCGCGAGCGTCAGCTCCACGACGCCCAGGTTCGGCCCGAGGTGCCCACCGGTCTTCGCGACCTCGGCGACCAGGAAGCGTCGGATCTCGGCGGCGAGGTCGGTCATCTGCGCGTCGGAGAGACGCTTCAGGTCGCGCGGCGACGTGATGCTGGCGAGCAGGCTCACGGGCGCTCCTTTCGTGGGGCTGTCGGGCCACTCTATTCTCGTGCGCTCCCATTCAACCGACCTCGCAGGCTCGGTCGGCGCTGGCACCGCGCGCCGCTGGCGCGTCGCATCACGCGGAGCGCGCGGGAGGCGCGGTGCCAGCTGGCACCGCGCCTCCAGGCCGGTCGTCGGTCGCGTCAGCGACCCGTGCGCACGACGCTCAGACGAGCGAGCGGAGCACGTACTGCAGGATGCCGCCGTTGCGGTAGTAGTCGGCCTCGCCGGGGGTGTCGATGCGGACGACCGCGTCGAACTCGATCGGCTGCTTGCCGGCCGGCGAGTGCTCGCTCGGCGTCGCGGTGACGTGCACCGTCTTCGGGGTGCGGCCCTCGTTCAGCTCGGTCAGCCCGGAGATCGAGACGACCTCGGTGCCGTCGAGCCCGAGGGACTCGACCGTCTCGCCCGCCGGGAACTGCAGCGGGACGACGCCCATGCCGATCAGGTTCGAGCGGTGGATCCGCTCGAAGCTCTCGGTGATGACCGCACGGACACCGAGCAGGTTCGTGCCCTTGGCGGCCCAGTCACGGGACGAGCCGGAGCCGTACTCCTTGCCACCGAAGATGACGAGCGGGATGCCCTGCTCCTGGTAGTGCTGCGAGGCGTCGTAGATGAACGACTGCGCACCGTCCGGCGTCGTGAAGTCACGGGTGTAGCCGCCCTCCACGCCGTCGAGCAGCTGGTTGCGCAGACGGATGTTCGCGAACGTGCCGCGGATCATGACCTCGTGGTTGCCGCGACGCGAGCCGTAGGAGTTGAAGTCCTTGCGGTCGACGCCGTGCTCGGCGAGGTACTGGCCGGCGGGGCTGTCGGCCTTGATCGAACCGGCCGGCGAGATGTGGTCGGTCGTGACCGAGTCGCCGAGCTTCGCGAGCACCCGGGCGCCGGAGATGTCCGACACCGCGTCGGGCTGCATCGTCATGCCCTCGAAGTACGGGGGCTTCCGGACGTAGGTCGACTCCTGGTCCCACTCGAAGGTGTCGCCGGTCGGGGTCGGCAGGTTCTTCCAGCGGTCGTCGCCCTCGAACACGGAGCCGTACTCGTGGGTGAACATCTCGGTGTCGATCGACTCGTCGATGACCTGCTGCACCTCGGCCGCGTCGGGCCAGATGTCGGTCAGGTAGACGTCGTTGCCGTCCTGGTCGGTGCCGAGGGCGTCCTTGTCGAAGTCGAAGTGCATCGACCCGGCGAGGGCGTAGGCGATGACCAACGGCGGGGACGCCAGGTAGTTCATCTTGACGTCGGGGTTGATCCGGCCCTCGAAGTTGCGGTTGCCCGAGAGCACCGCGGTGACGGCGAGGTCGTTGTCCTGCACGGCCTGCGAGATCTCCTCGGGCAGCGGGCCCGAGTTCCCGATGCAGGTGGTGCAGCCGTAGCCGACCGTGTAGAAGCCGAGCTGCTCGAGGTAGGTGGTCAGACCGGCCTTCTCGTAGTAGTCGGTGACGACCTTCGACCCGGGCGCGAGGGTGGTCTTCACCCAGGGCTTCGCGGTGAGGCCCTTCTTCGCGGCGTTCCGGGCGAGGATGCCCGCGGCCATCATGACCGACGGGTTCGACGTGTTCGTGCACGACGTGATCGCGGCGATCGCGACGGCACCGTGGTCGATCGTGAACGGGTCGCCGTCGGCGATGGCGACCGAGGTCGGCTTCGAGACGGTGCCGGGCGCGCTCGAAGCGTGCACGGGTACCTCGGACCCGGGGGCGTCCTGCAGGTCGTCCACGGCGTGCTCGTCGCCGGGGCCCGCGGCCACCGGGTCGGACGCCGGGAACGTGTCGGCGACGGCCTTGTCCTCTTCGCTGTGGTCGATGCTCGCGTAGTTGGCGAGGTCGACCTCGAACTGGTCCTTGGCCTTCGACAGCTCGATGCGGTCCTGCGGACGCTTCGGGCCCGAGATGGACGGCACGACCGTGGAGAGGTCGAGCTCCATGTACTCGGAGTAGTTCGGCTCGACCGAGGCGTCGTGCCACAGCCCCTGGGTCTTGGAGTACGCCTCGACCAGGGCGATCTGCGCCTCGTCGCGACCGGTCAGCCGCAGGTAGTCCAGCGTGACGTCGTCGACCGGGAAGATCGCTGCCGTCGAACCGAACTCGGGCGACATGTTGCCGATGGTGGCGCGGTTGGCGAGCGGGACGGCGCCGACGCCCTCGCCGTAGAACTCGACGAACTTGCCGACGACGCCGTGCTTGCGGAGCTCCTGCGTGATGGTGAGCACCACGTCGGTCGCGGTCACGCCGGCCGGGATCTCACCCGAGAGCTTGAAGCCGACGACCTTCGGGATGAGCATCGACACGGGCTGCCCGAGCATCGCGGCCTCGGCCTCGATGCCGCCGACGCCCCAGCCGAGCACGCCGAGGCCGTTCACCATCGTGGTGTGCGAGTCGGTGCCGACCAGGGTGTCCGGGTACGCGTAGGTCTCGCCGTCGAAGTCACGCGTGTAGGTGACCTTCGCCAGGTACTCGATGTTCACCTGGTGGACGATGCCGGTGCCCGGCGGGACGACCTTGAAGTCCTCGAACGCGGTCTGGCCCCAGCGGAGGAACTGGTAGCGCTCACCGTTCCGCTCGTACTCGAGGTCGGTGTTGCGCTGCAGGGCATCCGTGCTGCCGAACAGGTCGGCGATGACGGAGTGGTCGATCACCATCTCGGCCGGGGACAGCGGGTTGATCTTGTTCGGGTCGCCGCCGATGTCCGCCATGGCCTCGCGCATGGTGGCGAGGTCGACGATGCACGGCACACCCGTGAAGTCCTGCATGACGACGCGCGCCGGCGAGAACTGGATCTCGGTGTCGGGCTCCGCGTCGGGCCGCCAGGAACCGAGCGCCCGGATCTGTCCCTCGGTGACGTTCTTGCCGTCCTCGGTGCGGAGGAGGTTCTCGAGCAGCACCTTCAGGCTGTAGGGCAACTTCTCGTGCCCGGGAACCGAGTCGATCCGGTGGATCGCGTAGTCGACACCCCCAACCGACAGTGTGTCCTTCGAGCCGAAGCTATTGACTGCAGCCACCGTGCCGCCTCCCTACTGATCGGTTTGCCCTCATCCTCGCGGGCCGTGGACCGTCCCACCAGCAAGGCAAACCTAATCCCGAGAACGCGTGCGCGCCCTGCGAGAACTATCTTGATGTCGAGAGAACTCTACACCGGGGCGACGTCGTCGCGTCGGACGAACACGGTGCGGACCAGCAGCCACGTCACCCAGAGCACCGCCGCGTACAGCGGCACGCCGAGGATGAGCTTCAGCCCGGCGAGCAGTTCGACCTGCGCCGTCAGGTACAGCGGGACCTCCACCGCGAGCCGGACCGCGAACAGCCCGACCCAGATCCAGGTGGCGACCGTCAGCACGCGGCGCTTCACCGGGTCGGCGCGCCAGTCGACGTGCGAGCCGTCCTCGTTCGCCGGCAGCAGGAAGCCGACGACGAGCCCGATGAGCGGCCAGCGGATCGCCAGCGTGATCAGCAGCCCGACGAGCCAGACGGCGTTGATGACGATCCCGGGGATGAAGTTGCTCTCCGCGCGGCCGGTGATGAGCGCGAGGCCGGCCGAGACCGCGACGCCGAGGATGCCCGCGAACGACATCGTCACCGACTGCCGCTGCAGCAGCCGGAGCACCACGAAGACCAGGCCGACCGCCACCGGGATCACGACGCTCGGCACGAGCTCCTTGGTGATCGCGTAGACGACCAGGAACGCGAACCCGGGCAGCACCGACTCGGCGAGCCCGCGCACCCCGCCGACCGCGCCGAGCAGCGCCCGGCCGGACGGTGCCTCACCGGGTGCCACGCGCGCGATGCCGGCGTTCTGCACGGCGTCGCGGAACTGCGCGGAGAAGGACGGCGGCACCGACGGCTCGGCCGCCGGTGCCGCAGCCGGCATCGCCGACGGCTCAGCCGCCGGTGCAGCGGGGTGGGAGCCAGCCGTCTCGGGTCGTGGGGTGTCGTCGTGGTCCGGCACCGGGCCTCCAGGCGGGGTTGGTCGTCGGTCGGTCAGATCGCGGTCTGCGTCGACTTGGGCATGTGCAGCGGGATGAGGTCGCGCGGCGGCATCGGCGTCGTGCCGCGCACGACGACGACGCTGCGGAACAGCTCCTCGATCTCGCTCGCGTCGTCGGGCTGCTCGGCGGCCTTGCCGGCGATCACGCCGCGCAGGAACCAGCGCGGGCCGTCGACGCCGACGAAGCGGGCAGGGCGGGAGCCGGCGGTGCCGCCGTCGCCGTCCACGGCGACCGGGACGGACGCGCGGAGCTCGGGACCGAACGGGCCGTCGACCTCGGTCACGACCCCGCCCTGGCGCTCGATCTGCTCGGCGATCTGGGCGCGGATCTCGTGCCACAGACCGGTGGACCGGGGCGCCGCGAACGGCTGGACCTGCAGCGTGGACTCGTCGTAGTCGAGCCCGACCGCGACGACGCGCTGCGAGCCCTCCTCGACCTCGAGGCGCAGGTGCAGGCCCTCGCGCGGGAGCACCTTCACCCCGCCCAGGTCGACGTAGGGGCGGACCAGGTTCGCCTCGGTCTCGTCGTGGGGGCCGTTCTCGGCCCGGTCCTCCGGAGCGGACTTGTCCGTCGGGGCGACCGCGTCGACCTCGTCGAGGTCCGCGTCGGCATCCGTCGCGATGTCGACCTCGGGGGACGTGTCCGCGACCTCGATGTCGTCGGTGACGGCGTCCGCCACCTCGACCTCGTCCCGCTTGCGTCGGCCGAACTTCATGCGCGCGTTCCTTCCTGAGCGTCTGCGGCGGCACCGGTCACGGCGTCGCTCCGGTCACCGTAGCCCGACGAGCCGAACCCGCCCTGTCCGCGGACGCTGTCCGGCAGGTCGTCGACCCGGGTGTAGGTCACCTGCGGCACCGGCATCACGATCAACTGGGCGATGCGGTCGCCGACGTGCACCTCGTACGGTTCCGTCTGGTCGGTGTTGAGCAGGGCGACCTTGATCTCCCCGCGGTAGCCGGAGTCGACGGTGCCGGGGCTGTTCACGATCGTGATGCCGTGCTTCGCCGCCAGGCCGCTCCGCGGGACCACGAACGCGGCGTACCCCTCGGGCAGCGCGATGCGCAGACCCGTGGCGGCCAGGTGTCGCTCCCCCGGCTGCAGCACGAAGGCCTCGGTGGAGACGAGATCGGCACCCGCGTCGCCGGGGTGGGCGTGGCCGGGAGCGTGCTCCCCGGTCCAGAGGACGTCGACTGGTTCGGTCACGTGACGAGGGTAGTGCAGCCGTGACCGTTCCGTGACCTCGCTCGCTCGTGATCGAATGGACCCGTGACCCTGTACCGCGAACGACTCTGGGCCCCGCCCGCCCTCTACCTGGCGACGGCGCTCGTCATCCCCGCCACCCTGCTCGTCTTCCTCCCCATCAGCGTCCTGGCCGGCGTCCTCGTGGCGATCGGGATGGAGCTCGGGGTCCTGGTCCTCCTGTGGGCACTCGCACCCACCATCGAGGTCACCGACACCGAGTTCCGCGCGGGCAAGGCCCACCTCCCCCGCACGCTCGTCGGCACGACCGAGGCGTTCGAGGGCGCAGCGGCCACCGAGCAGCGCGGGCCGGCACTCGACGCCCGCGCGTGGACGCTCTTCCGCGGCTACGTCCGCGGCGTCGTCAAGGTCGAGGTGCGCGACGACGCCGACCCGACGCCCTACTGGCTGGTCAGCGTCCGGCACCCCGGCAAGGTCGTCGAGGCGCTGCGGTCCTGACGAACCACGACCAACGGCCTGGAGGCGCGGCTCGGCCCCGCCTCGCAGCACACGACGAAGGCCCCGCATCCCTGGAGGATGCGGGGCCTTCGCTGATCGTTGCGTCTAGAGCGAAGCGCACTCCGCGCAGACCGGTCCGAGCTTCGACTCGTGGTCGAGCTGGGAGCGGTGCTTCACGAGGAAGCACTCGACGCAGGTGAACTCGTCGACCTGCGGGGGCAGCACCACGACGTCGAGGTCGACGTCGCTGAGGTCCTGCCCGGCGAGTTCGAAACTGCCGGGGTTGTCGGAATCATCGTCGACGACCCCCGACATCTTGTCGGGAACGCGCTCCTTGAGGGCCTCGATCGACTCCGAGTCGGAGTTGTCGTCGGTCTTCCGGGGGGCGTCGTAATCGGTGGCCATGCCCATCCATTTCTCGTATCGAGAGGTCGTCGCCGGGTGATCGGCGGCGACAGTTTGCACCACGCCCCGCCAGAGCGCAAACCGAGTGCTGCGGCGGGTCGTGCTGGCTGTGCAACCCACGACCGGAACCGGACATTCCCGACACCCGTTGCCGGAGTGCCGCGTCCTCGCGATCGGCCGTGCGGATGTCCGCGGCACG
Source organism: Curtobacterium sp. MCPF17_018 (assembly GCF_003234135.1). Taxonomy (NCBI): domain Bacteria; kingdom Bacillati; phylum Actinomycetota; class Actinomycetes; order Micrococcales; family Microbacteriaceae; genus Curtobacterium; species Curtobacterium sp. MCPF17_018. Next base: position 197,167 of record NZ_QKSJ01000007.1, read on the forward strand.
CCCGTGCGCCTCCCCGGAAACCGCCAGTCGCCCCTGCATACTCACGGGGTACGACAGCAGGACCGTACGCGACGCTGGGAAGGCGGAACCATGCAAGACGTGAGAGTCATCGGAGTCGAGTCCGGCGCACTCCTCCTGGCGACCGACGGCGGCACCGAGTTCCGGTTGCCCGTCACGTCGTCGCTGGCAGGACAGGTGCGCCAGGCGAACCCCGACGCCGGTCCGCAGAAGCGGGTCTCCCCCAAGGACGTCCAGGCACGCATCCGTGGCGGCGCCGACGCCGCCGACGTGGCCGCCGCGCTCGACGTCGACGTCGAGTACGTCCGCCGCTTCGAGGGGCCGGTCCTCGCCGAGCGCGCCTTCATCCTCGACGCCTCGCACCGCGTGCCGGTCACCCCGGTCGACGACGAGTCCCCCGACACCTTCGGCCCCGCGATCACCGCGAAGCTCGAGGCCGGAGAGGCCACCGCGATCACCTGGGGCTCCTGGAAGCACCCGGAGAGCGGTTGGCAGGTCCGCGTCCGCTACACCGCGGGCGAGGTCGAGCACGACGCCCAGTGGCACTTCGACCCGAAGACCTCGACCCTCGCGCCGGACAACGGTGACGCCCACCGGCTGTCACACACCGACGACGAGGGCATCGCCCCGCGCCTGCGTGCGGTCGAGTTCGAACAGCAGGACGACGACGGCACCCGCTTCGACTCCGGCGCCTTCCGCGTCGACGAGCCGGAGCAGCCGGCCGCCGAGCCCGAGCCGTCCCAGCACGCGCCGCTCCGTGCACCGCTGCCCCGCATCGGCCAGGCCGCTGTAGAAGAGCGCGCTCCCGGCAACGAGACCGCCGACCTGCTCGAGGCGCTGCGCCGTCGCCGCGGTGAGCGCGAAGCAGCGTCCTTCGGCGAACAGCGCGACGAGCCCGCCCGCGGTACCTCCATCAGCGTCGTCGACATCCCGCTGCAGGGCTTCGAGGACGGCGGGGCGCACGACACCGCACCGCAGTCCGCCGACGCCCGTCCGGCGTCGGCGCCGGAGTCCGAGAGCCGCGGCGAACGCAAGAAGCGCAACCGCCGCTCGATGCCGAGCTGGGACGAGATCGTCTTCGGCACCCGTCCGGACGACGACCCCGCCTGATCCGCACGCCAACCGACCGTTGGCGCTGACGTCCTAGAGGGCGAACGCGCCGGCGAGCCGGAGCGGCACGATCGTCTCCTCGTCGGTCATCGCGCCGTGCTGGCCGATCATGCGCTTCGGCGTCTCGTCCTCGCGCAGGGCACGGTCGTCGTTGAACGCCCACGAGCCGCGCGCCACGACGAGCACGTCACCGATGCGCGGCAGCACCTGGTCGGACACGTGCCCGAACCACCCGGCCTCGATCGCCTCGGCACGGCTGGCGACGTAGGCCTTCTTGCCGTAGCGCGCCCGGAACGCGCCGACGAGGGCGCGGACGTCGGTGCCCGGTGCGACGGTGAGCTGGCGGCAGCGCGGGTCGCCCGCGATGCCGACGACGTCGGTGAGCAGCAGCGGGTCGATGGCGATGTTCGCGTGGTCCGGCACGTCGAGCACACCGTGGTCCGCCGTCACCAGGACCCCGACGTCGTCGGCGCCGCGGGCGTCGAGCCGGGCGAGTTCCCCGTCGAGCAGCTCGAGGGCGGCCGTCCACCGGTCGGACTGCCAGCCGTACTTGTGCCCGATCGAGTCGAGCTCCGGCACGTACAGGTAGACGAGCGAGCGGCCGGTGGTGGTCTCGGCCAGTGCGGCGTCCACGCGCTGCGGAACGGTGTCCGCCGACACGTACCGAGCGCCGCCGAGCACGTTCGCGGTCATCCCGGACGAGCGGTACCGGTCCGGCCCGACGACGACGGGGTCGAGCCCGAGCTCCGCGGCCCGGGTGAACAGGGTCCGGGTCAGGAACCAGTCCGCGGGGACCTCGGTGTCCCAGCCGCCCAGCAGGTTCATCACGGCACCGGTGTCCGGGTTCCAGCCGCTGTAGCCGACGATGCCGTGGGTGCCGGGCGAGCGGCCGGTGGTCAGGGTGCTCAGGGCGGCCGCGGTCGTCGTCGGGAACCCGCTCCGCAGCTTCTTCGCGGTGCCGGTGCCCTTCGCGCCGGTCAACCAGCGGGCGTGCCCGGCGCGCGCCGCCAGCGCGGCGGAACCGAGGCCGTCGACCAGCACGACGATCGCCGCGCGGGCGGGGCGGAGGGTGATCCGGGCCTCCAGGCCGTCGTTCCGCAACCACGCGTCGTCCGCAGCGCCGAGCGCCACGAGGCAACTCGGGAAGACGTCGGCGAGGTTCGCGACGGCGTCGGGGGCCGTCGGTACGCTTGTTCCCATTCCACGAGTCTTCCAGACGACTCCGGTTCTCCAGAAAGGTGCCATGGCACGCACGGACGTAGTCGGCCTGCCCGACGGTGAGCGCATCGAGGACGTCGACGTCTCCGAGGAGATGGAGGGCTCCTTCCTCGAGTACGCGTACTCCGTCATCTACTCGCGGGCGCTGCCCGACGCCCGCGACGGCCTGAAGCCGGTGCAGCGTCGCATCCTGTACCAGATGGCCGAGATGGGGCTGCGGCCCGACCGCGGACACGTCAAGAGCGCCCGCGTCACGGGCGAGGTGATGGGCAAGCTGCACCCGCACGGCGACGGCGCGATCTACGATGCGTTGGTCCGCATGGCCCAGCCGTTCACGATGCGTGTGCCGCTCGTCGACGGCCACGGCAACTTCGGCTCCCTCGACGACGGTCCCGCAGCAGCCCGGTACACCGAGGCCCGGCTGGCCGAACCGTCGATGGCGATGACCGAGGGCCTGGGCGAGGACGTCGTCGACTTCGTCCCGAACTACGACAACCAGATCATGCAGCCGGGTGTCCTGCCTGCGGCGTTCCCGAACCTGCTCGTCAACGGCGCCTCCGGCATCGCGGTCGGCATGGCGACGAACATGGCGCCGCACAACCTCGGCGAAGTGGTCGAGGCCGCGAAGCACCTGCTCATGAACCCGCAGGCCAGCCTCGAAGAGCTCATGGAGTTCGTGCCCGGCCCCGACCTGCCGTCCGGCGGCACGATCGTCGGGCTCTCCGGGGTCCGCGACGCCTACGCCACCGGCCGCGGCTCGTTCCGCACCCGCGCGAAGGTGAGCGTCGAGAACCTCACCCCGCGCAAGGTCGGGCTCGTCGTCACCGAGCTGCCCTACCTGGTCGGCCCCGAGCGTGTGATCGAGAAGATCAAGGACGGCGTCCAGTCCAAGAAGCTCGTCGGCATCTCCGACGTCAACGACCTGACCGACCGCAACCACGGGCTCCGGCTCGTCATCGGCATCAAGAGCGGGTTCAACCCCACCGCCGTGCTCGAGCAGCTGTACAAGCACACCCCGCTCGAGGACGGCTTCGGCATCAACAACGTCGCGCTGGTCGGCGGGTCGCCCCGCACCCTCGGGCTGCGCGAGCTGCTCGACGTCTACGTGCAGCACCGGCTCGACGTCGTCACACGCCGGTCGCAGTACCGGTTGGCGCGGCGCAAGGAACGGCTGCACCTGGTCGAGGGCCTGCTCATCGCGATCCTCGACATCGACGAGGTCATCCAGGTCATCCGCACCTCCGACGACTCCGAGGCGGCGCGCAACCGCCTGCGTGACGTCTTCGACCTGTCCGAGGTACAGGCGGAGTACATCCTCGAGCTGCGCCTGCGCCGCCTGACGAAGTTCTCGCGGATGGAGCTCGAGGCCGAGCGCGACCAGCTGCTCGCCGACATCGCCGCCCTCGAAGAACTGCTGGCGTCCGACGAGCGACTCCGCGCGCAGGTCGCCCTCGAGCTGACCGAGGTGTCCGACAGGTTCGCCACCCCGCGCCGCACGCTGCTCACCGAGGCCGACGCCCCGGTGAAGGGCGGTCGGAAGGCCGCGGTCGACCCGGAGTCCCTGCAGATCGCCGACTCCCCCTGCCGCGTGCTGCTCTCGACCACCGGACGGCTCATCCGGGTCGACATCCCGACGTCGGAGCTCGGCATCGTCCGCGTACCGAAGCGCTCGAAGCACGACGCCGTCCGCTCCGCCGTGGTGAGCACGGTGCGGGGGCAGATCGGCGCGATCACCTCGACCGGGCGGGTCCTCCGGCTCTCCCCCGTCGACGTCCCCGCCGTGCCGCCCGCGGCGGTCCGACTCGACGCCGGCGTCCGGGTCACCGACTTCCTTGCGCTCACCAAGGGCGAGACGGTCGTGGCGATCGTCGACCTGTCCGGCGCGTCGTCGGACTCGCTGGCGATCGGCACCGCACACGGCGTCGTGAAGCGCGTCGTGCCGGGTGCGTGGCCCGACAAGCCGGAGTTCGTCGCGATCGGCCTGAAGCCCGGCGACCACGTGGTCGGCGCGGCCCAGGCGCCGGAATCGGACGACCTCGTGTTCATCAGCTCCAACGCGCAGCTGCTGCGGTTCCCGGCGTCCGTCGTCAGGGCGCAGGGGCTGCCCGCCGGTGGTGTGGCCGGCATGGCCCTCGCCGACGGCGCCTCGGTGATCTGGTTCGGCTCGGTCGCACGCTCCGACGACGCCGTGGTCGCCACGGTGTCCACCACCTCGACCGCGCTGCCCGGCACCGACGCCGGTCGCGCCAAGGTCTCCGCGCTGTCGGAGTTCCCGGCGAAGGGCCGTGCCACCCAGGGTGTCCGGGCGCACGCGTTCCTGAAGGGCGAGGACGGGCTCACCGTGGGATGGGCGGGCATCGCGCCGCCGCACGCCGTCGGCACCGACGGCGCCGCACGGACCCTGCCCGACTGGCTGTCGAAGCGCGACGGGTCGGGCGCCCCGCTCGAAGCGGTCATCGGCTCGATCGGCGGCAGCGCCGCGACGCTCGACGGCACCGCCGGCGAGGCGTAGGCGCGCGCCGGCGTCCGCCACCGGCCGTCCGCCGACGGCCGCCGGCTGTCCGCGAGGTGTCGCGGACGCGGCGCCGTTTCGCGCTGAGCGACACCTCACGGACCGGCGGCCGCGTGGACTGTCGCTCGGCGCGTGACGTCGTGGCCTGGAGGCGCGGGGCGGCGCCGCCCCGGGCCTCCCGTCCGCCGTCACCGTGTCGCGGACGCGGCACCGTTTCGCGCTGAGCGACACCTCACGGACCGGCGGCCGCGTGGACTGTCGCTCAGCGCGTGAGCACGCCAGGCCGCTGCGCGGCCCGGGCGGGCGACGCGCTACGCGTCGATGCGGTCGCGGTCCAGGCCTTCGCCGGCCAGGATGAACTCCTTGCGCGGCGCCACGTCGTTGCCCATGAGCAGCTCGAACACCTTCGCGGCACCCTCGGCATGGGTCACGTTCACCCGGCGCAGAGTTCGGTGCGCGCGGTCCATCGTGGTCTCCGCCAGCTGGTCCGCGTCCATCTCGCCGAGGCCCTTGTACCGCTGGATCGGCTCCTGGTACTTCTTGCCCGTCTTCTCGAGCTTCTTCAGCACCGTCTGCAGCTCCTGTTCGGAGTACGTGTAGAGCGTGTCGTTCGGCTTGCCGCGGTTCACCACGACGACGCGGTGCAGCGGCGGCACGGCTGCGAAGACCCGGCCCTGCTCGATCATCGGCCGCATGTACCGGAAGAACAACGTGAGCAGCAGCGTGCGGATGTGGGCGCCGTCGACGTCGGCGTCCGACATGATGATGATCTTGCCGTAGCGGGCCTGGTCGATGTCGAACGTGCGGCCCGAACCGGCACCGATGACCTGGATGATCGACGCGCACTCGACGTTCGAGAGCATGTCCGACACGGACGCCTTCTGCACGTTGAGGATCTTGCCGCGGATCGGCAGCAGCGCCTGGTACTCGCTGTTGCGGGCGAGCTTCGCGGTGCCCAGGGCCGAGTCACCCTCGACGATGAAGAGCTCCGTGCCCTCGGTCTCCTGCGAGCGGCAGTCGGCGAGCTTCGTGGGCAGCGAGGAGTTCTCGAGCGCGTTCTTGCGGCGTTGCGTCTCCTTGTGTGCCCGCGCCGAGATGCGGGTCTTCATCTCGGACACGACCTTCTCGAGCAGGGCCGCCGACTGTGCCTTCTCGGTGCGCTGCGTCGAGGTGAGGATCTCGGTGATGCGCTTCGACACCACCTGGTCGACGATCTTCCGGACCGCCGGGGTGCCGAGGATCTCCTTCGTCTGCCCCTCGAACTGCGGCTCGGGCAACCGCACGGTCAGCACGGCGGTCATGCCGGCGAGGACGTCGTCCTTGTCGAGCTTGTCCTGCCCGACCTTGAGCTTGCGGGCGTTCGCCTCGACCTGGGCGCGGACGGCCTTGACGACGCCCGACTCGAAGCCGGCCTGGTGGGTGCCGCCCTTCGGCGTCGCGATGATGTTGACGAAGCTGCGGAACACGGTCTCGTAGCCACTGCCCCAGCGGAGCGCCAGGTCGACCTCGCACTCGCGCTCGACCGAGGTGGAGACCATGTGGCCCTTGTCGTCGAGCATCGGCACGGTCTCGGTGAAGGTGCCGGTCCCCTGCACGCGCCAGACGTCGGTGAGCGGGCTGTCGACGGCGAGGTGCTCGACGAACTCGCCGATCCCGCCCTCGTACCGGAAGCGCTCCACCACCGGCCCGGCGGCCACGGTGGTGCCCGTCGCCTCGGCCCGGGCGGCTGCGGCGTCGATCGACGCCGCGCGCTCGTCGGTGATGGTGATGCCGAGCCCGGGCACGAGGAACGCGGTCTGCCGTGCACGGGTCACCAGGTCGTCGGTGCTGAAGCGGGCGTCGGCGGTGAAGATCTGGCGGTCCGCCCAGTAGCGGATCCGGGAGCCGGTGACGCCCTTCTTGACCTTGCCGACGACGCGCAGCTCGCTGCCCGAGGTGAAGGGCGCGAACGGTGCGTCCGGGCCGATGCCCTTGCTGTCGTCGAAGGTGCCGGGCTCGCCCCGGTGGAACGACATGGCGTAGGTCTTGCCGCCCCGGTCGACCTCGACGTCGAGGCGCTCCGACAGCGCGTTCACGACCGAGGCGCCGACGCCGTGCAGGCCGCCCGAGGCCGCGTAGGACCCCGAGCCGAACTTGCCGCCGGCGTGCAGCTTGGTGAACACGACCTCGACCCCGGTCAGGCCGGTCTTCGGTTCGACGTCGACGGGGATGCCCCGGGCGGTGTCCCGGACCTCGACCGAGCCGTCGGCGTGCAGGACGACACCGATCTCGTCACCGTGTCCCGCGAGGGCTTCGTCGACCGAGTTGTCGATGATCTCCCACAGGCAGTGCATGAGGCCCCGCGAGTCCGTCGAGCCGATGTACATGCCCGGCCGCTTCCGGACCGCCTCGAGCCCTTCGAGGACGGAGAGATGGCGTGCGGAGTAGTCGGAGCTCACCGTCGGAGTTTACCGAGCGGCACCGACAGCACCGTGTGGACACTCGCACTGGGGCCAAGCGATCCGCGCTGAGCGAAACAGGCCCCGACAATGCGTCGCTCTCAGGGATCACGTGTTGAAATGGTGCAACCACCCGGCACCACCTGCGATCCGTGAGGAGCACAGCAATGACCCAGACCGTGCAGGACCCCTCCATCGACGAAGTCAGCAACCACCAGCTGACCGCCGCCGACCGTTGCGACAGCTGCGGGGCGCAGGCCTACATCCGAGCCACCATGTCGAGCGGCGAGCTCTACTTCTGCGCCCACCACGGCGCCGAGTTCAAGGACAAGCTCGCGGCGACCGCCATCGAGTGGCACGACGAGAGCAGCCGACTCTACGAGTCGAAGTAGTCGCGACCGACACAGGGACAGGAGGCGCGGTGCCAGCTGGCACCGCGCCTCCTGTCTTTGCGTGGTCGCGTTCGACGTCCGCAGCGAGCGGCCGTCAGGCGATGCGCTTGAACGCCTTGTCGACGTAGCGGTCGACGGTGGCGCGCGCTTCGCGTGCGTAGCGGTCGATCGTCGCCGTCTGCTCCGCGTCCGGCGCGTACTCGCGGCCCAGCCGCGCGGTCGCTGCGGCGAGGACACCGTCGGTCAACTGCGGGTTGAGCGGCAGGACCGGGCCCTGGGTGTGCGTGCCGAAGGAGTTCCCGACGATCGCGCCCTCGACCGGGGAGCCGGCCTGGTTGCCGCCGCCGGAGACGACATCGGCGAAGGGCGTGATCCCGGCTGCGAGCTCGATGCGGGTCGCGTGGTCCTCGAAGCCCGCCAGGCGGTTCGAGGCTCCGGCGAGCAGCGGGTACCGGGTCTCGAGCACGAAGTAGTTCACACGGCGCTCGGCACCGCGGACGGCACGGGCGTCGAACACCCCGAAGCCCGCGACCGGCACGCCCTCGGCCGGCACGACCTCGTTCGTCGCGAGGTCGAACCCACCGCCGACGGCGAGCACCGGCACACCGTCGGTCGCGAACGCACGGAGCGTTCCGCCGATGCGTGTGACGTCGTCGCCCAGGGAACGCATCGCGCTGAGCGGTCCGTTGCCGATCACGACGACGTCCGCCGTGGTCGGAAGCTCGTCACCGGGCGCGTACTCGAGGACCTGTGTCTCGATGCCCGCGGCGGCCGCACGGCGGACCAGGGCCGCGACGTTGCCACGGTCGCCCGAGACGCCCATCTGCCGGGGGTAGACGTGCAGGATGGTCAACCGGTCGGCCGTCATGCGGTCTTCTCCATGTCCGGGTGGCCGAGGGCCTTGCGGGCGATCATCATGATCTCGTAGTTGACGATGAAGTTCTTCGTCCCGCGGGTCGTCGAGCCGAGCTGCTCCATGTGCTCGATCGCTGCTTCGACGTCGGGCTCGACCCGGCCGATGCGGACACCGGCGTGCTCGAGCGCGATCGCGATCTGCCACGCCTTGTCACCGGAGACGACGTCCACGTGGTCGAGCTTCGAGAAGTCGATGTCGTAGATCCAGGAGATGTCGGGCGTGCCCTCGTCGATCGCCATGAGGACCTGCTCGGGCTGGTCCGGCAGGGCGTCGAGGTTGAGCTGCAGGCTCGCGGCGTTCTTGAACATCGTGAACTCGGCGGACTCACCCGCGATGGGGAGTCGCTCGCCACGGCCGTACGCGGGCTTCATCGTGCCGAAGGCCTTGGTCACGGCGTCGGCGCGGAACTGCGCGCCGAGGGCCGCACTCGCCGTCGCGGTGGCCGCGGCGGCGTCGACCGCGTAGTGCAGGCCGCGGGCGGGCAGCCGGACCGGGATCTCGGCACCGTCGAAGCGGATCGTCGCGCCGTCGCCCGTGTGGGCCACGACCTCGGCGTCGGCGGTGTGCTGGGCACGGTCGCCGGCGTCGAACGAGTCGGCGTTCTGCAGGCCGTTCGGCGCCGCGGCGATGACCTCGTCGCTCGCACCGAACCGCAGGACGCGCTGCCCGGGGGTGCCCGTGTAGCCGTCGAGGAACTGGTCGTCGTGGTTCGTGATGACGTTCGCCGTCGACAGTGCGGCGGTGTCGAGCATCATCGTCGCCACGCGCTCGGTCTCGAAGAACCGGTACAGCTGGTCGACCTGCACGTTGAGCATCGTCACCGTCGAGGGCGACAGGATGCCGGCGAGCTCGACGGCGAAGGCCTCGTCGACCTCGAGGATGCCGATGTCGGCCTTGAGCCGGCCGGTCAGCGAGACCTCGGACAGCAGGGCCGACGCGATGCCCTGCGGCAGGTTGGCGCCGGACGGGTTCGTGAAGACCCGCAACCCGTGGGCCCGGACGATGTCGGAGATCATGTGCGTCGTCGTCGACTTGCCGTTCGAGCCGAGCACGAAGACGACGCCGTTCGGGAACTGCTTCGTCACGTGCTGCAGGAAGTCCGGCACGAGCTTGAGCACGATGTACCCGGGGTAGGCGGACCCGCCGCCCCGCGCACGGGCGAGGGCGCGGAGGATCCGCCCGATCAGGATCGGGATGAAGAAGCGCATGCCGGCTTACTCGAGGTAGTCGCGCAGCGACTGCGACCGCGACGGGTGGCGGAGCTTCGCCATCGTCTTGGACTCGATCTGACGGATGCGCTCACGCGTCACGCCGAACGTGTCACCGATCTGGTCGAGCGTCTTCGGCTGGCCGTCACCGAGGCCGAAGCGCATGCGGATGACGCCCGCCTCGCGCTCGGACAGGGAGTCGAGCAGGCTCTCGAGCTGCTTCTGCAGCATCGTGAAGCCCACCGCGTCGGCCGGTACGACCGCCTCGGTGTCCTCGATGAGGTCACCGAACTCCGAGTCGCCGTCCTCGCCCAGGGGCGTGTGCAGCGAGATCGGCTCGCGGCCGTACTTCTGCACCTCGACGACCTTCTCCGGGGTCATGTCGAGCTCGCGGGCGAGCTCTTCCGGAGTGGGTTCGCGACCGAGGTCCTGCAGCATCTGCCGCTGGACGCGGGCGAGCTTGTTGATGACCTCGACCATGTGCACCGGGATGCGGATGGTGCGGGCCTGGTCGGCCATGGCACGGGTGATGGCCTGACGGATCCACCACGTCGCGTAGGTCGAGAACTTGAAGCCCTTGGTGTAGTCGAACTTCTCGACCGCACGGATCAGACCCAGGTTGCCCTCCTGGATGAGGTCCAGGAACTGCATGCCACGACCGGTGTACCGCTTCGCGAGCGAGACGACCAGGCGGAGGTTCGCGCCGAGCAGGTGCGACTTCGCACGCTGTCCGTCTCGCGCGACCCAGCGCAGTTCACGCTCGGCGGGCTTCGAGAGCCCCGTCGCGTGCTGCAGCTTGTCCTCGGCGAACAGGCCGGCCTCGATGCGCATGGCGAGCTCGACCTCCTGCTCGGCGTTGAGCAGGGCGACCTTGCCGATCTGCTTCAGGTAGTCCTTCACCGGGTCGGCGGTGGCACCCGTGATGGTCGTCGAGTAGACCGGCGCCTCGTCGTCGTCGGTCTGCGAGATGACGAGCGCACCGGCGGCGACCGCTGCAGCGGCGTCCGGCTTGGCCGTCTTGTCGTCGGTGTCGTCGGCCTCGTCGGTCGGCTCCTCGACGGGCTCGTCGGAGGCGATCGCCTCGTCGACGGCGTCGGTCTTCTTCGCCTTGGGCGCCGCCTTCTTGGCGGGCGCCTTCTTGGCGGGGGCCTTCGTGGCGCGCTTCTTCGGCGCTGCGGTGCCCTCGGTGTCCGTGGCGTCCTCTGCCACAGCGCCCTCGGGCTCGGTGTCCTTCGTGGGATCGATCGTCGTGCTCCGGGCAGCCATGCGATCACCTCTCTCGTCGTGCCACGTTCGTGGGGTCGTGGCCTCCCTCGCCGCCCAGGTCCCGCGCCGCAGTCCCCCGCGTCGTACGAGTCCTACCGTTCCGGGCAGCACTAGGACCCATGTCAAGTCCCCCGAGTTCACCGGCGCACCGAAGTGCTCCGACAGACAGGGGCCCGAACGGGTCCGTGATCATTATTGCACGTGCCGCTTCCGCAGGCGTGCAACGAGTGCAACCCAGAGTGGCCCGACGCGTATTCCCTCTTCCGAGTGCAGCACGCGGCGGGTCCGACGGCGGGCGTGCAGGAGCATCCCGACGCCGAAACCGACCACGACGTACTGCACGGTGAGGGCGATCCGGAAGTTCTCCCAGGCGAACACCGTGGTGCCGGTGGCCCGTGCCGCCGCGTCGAGCACGACGCCGATCAGGTACATCATCACGAAGGCCGCCAGGAACCCACCGACGTTCACCACTCCGTTCGCCGAGCCGAGCGAGCCGACCGGGTTGAAGGTCCGGGCGAAGTCGAAGCCGATGAGCGAGCCGGGCCCGCCGATCCCCATCGCGACGACGAGCAGCACGAGCAACCACGTCGGTGGGTGCCCGGGCCAGAGCAGGATCGCCGTCCAGAGCACCGCGAGCAGGACGACCACGCCGAGCACCAGGTTCGACCGGCGCATCGGGAACCGCGCGCAGAGCACGCCGAGCACCGGACCGGCGACGAACCCGACGACCACGATGATCGTGAGGAACCCAGCCGCCGCACCCGGGGAGTACCCGAGCCCCCGGAGCATCGGGACACCCCACAGCAGTGAGAACACCGTGCCCGACGACTGCGTGACGTAGTGCGACCAGAACCCGAGCTGTGTGCCCGGGCGGCGGAGCGCGTGCCCGAACGTGCTGAACGCGGCACCCCACGAGTGCGGCAGCGGGATCGTGTCCGTCCGCACCGGCACGGGACCGTTCCGCACGAAGACCGCTGCGAGCACCAGACCGACAGCGCTGGCCGCGGCCGCGACGCCGAACGCCGGGGTCCAGCCCACCGTGTGCAGGAGCACCGCGAACGGGAACGCCGACAGGATCTGGCCGATCTGCCCGAGGTTGCCCGTCCACTGCGAGATCTGCGGCAGGATCCGGCCGCTGAACCACATCGGCACCAGTCGGATCACCGAGATGAAGGTCATCGCGTCGCCGGCGCCGACGAGCACCCGCCCCGCGATGGCCGGCCCGATCGACGGGGACACGGCGACGATCGCCTGTCCGACGACCAGCAGCACGGCTCCGAGGAGCACCAGCCGGCGCGGGCCCACGCGGTCGAGGGCGATCCCCACCGGGATCTGCAGCCCCGCGTAGACAGCGATCTGCACCACGGCGAGGGTCGACAGGACGGCGGCGGAGACGGCGAACCGGTCCTGCGCATCGACACCGGAGACCCCGAGCGAGGACCGCTGCACCACGGCGAGGACGTACGCGAGGACCGCGACACCCCAGATCAGGAAGGCACGACGGGAGTTCACCGGACCAGGCTACCGACGCGTCCCCGCGTCGATACGCGACGAGCGTCGTCGACGTACGTCACGACGTGCGGGCGACCGGAGGACGGCCTGGAGGCGTGGTGCGGGGCCGCCACGAGCCTCCAGGCCGTCCTGTCGGGACGTCCGGATCCCGCGACGGTCAGTCGGTCGCGTCGCCCTGGGTGCGCCGGTCGGCCAGGAAGCGCTCGAGCTCCGCCGCGATCGCGTCCGCGGTCGGTACCTCGCCGTCGACGCCGGTGAGCGGCGAGGCGACGGGGTTGCCCTCCATGTAGGTGTCGTGCCGCTCCTCGAGCACGGAGACGAGTCGCTGCAGCTCGGCATTGCCGGCGACCTGCTCGTCGACGCGGGTGAGGAACTCGCGACCCGACTCGCGCAGGGCGTCCGTCGGGAAGATGAGCCCGGTCGCGGCGGCGATGCCGGACAGCGCTGCGACGGCGGCGTCGGGGAACTCGGTGTCGGACAGGTAGTGGGGCACGAGCAACACCAGCCCCGTGACCTGCGCGCCCGTCTCGGCGAGGCGGTGCTCGACCAGGTGCAGGACGTTCGCCGGCGCCTGGGTCTCGGGCTTCCAGACGCTCATCTGCTCGACGAGGTCGGCCCGGGTGCCGGAGACGGTGAGGCTGATCGGACGGGTGTGCGGGACCGGCATCGGGATGGACTGCACCCACGTGGTGTCAGCCACCTGCAGGTCGTCGGCGAGCCCGGTGACGGCGCGGACGAAGCGGTTCCACTGGAAGTCCGGCTCGTAGCCCGACAGGAACAGGAACGGCTGGCCGATCTCGTCGCGCACCAGGTGCAGGGCCAGACGGGGCGGCTCGACGGCGCTGATGTGGTCGTGCTCGAAGGTGATGACCGGGCGACGGGCCCGCCAGTCGAGCAGCACGTCGGGGTCGAACTCGGCGACGAGCTCGGTGTCGAGGTCCTCGAGGATCGAGTTCGTCACCTGCGCGACGGCCGAGCCGGCATCGGCGAAACCGGTCAGCCCGGCGACCAGGTGCAACCCTGCCGGCACGGTCGGTGCGTCCGCGTCGAACGTGTAGAGCTCCTCGGGGTGGTTCACCGTCCCCATGCTAGGCGGGGCCTCCGACGTCCCCGGTGCGCGACGACCACGCCGACAGCGAACAGGCCGTCGGTAGGGTTGGAGCATGGTCCGACCGACGCTCTCCACCACCAGTTCACCCCCCGAGACCACCACCGCCGACGTGCTCGTCGTCGGGGTCCGTCCGGGCTCGTCCGGCGAGGCCGACAGCGCCGCTGTGCTCGCCCCCACCGCGCTGGGGACGATCGACGCCCTCGCCGACCTCGACCTCGCCGCGATCGGGGTCACCGGGGCGAAGGACCAGCTCGTCCGCCTGCCCGCCACCGGCGTCGGTGCGAAGTCGGTCGCGCTGATCGGGCTCGGGTCCGCCACGGGTGCAGCGGCGATCCGCGCGGCCGCCGGCAGTGCCGTCCGCCAGCTCCCCCGGGTGGACTCGATCACGCTCGCCCTGCCGACCGACTCGGCCGAGCTCGTCGACGCCGCGCTCGAGGGCGCAGCGCTCGGCGCGTACGCCTTCACACGGCACAAGGGCACCGGCACCAAGGCCCCGGCCCGCGGCGACCAGCGCATCGAGGTCCTCGCCCCCGCCGACGTCGCCGCCGACGCCGCCGTGCGCCCCGCGATCGTCGCCGACGCCGCGTCGCTCGTGCGCGACCTCGTGAACACCGCCGCGGGCGACCTCGGGCCGCAGGACGTCGCCGACGTCGCGACCGGGTTCGCCTCGGACCTGCCGCTCACCGTCGAGGTCCTCGACGAGCAGGCGCTCGAGGAGCAGGGCTTCGGCGGCATCCTCGGCGTCGGCCGCGGTTCGGCGCGTCCCCCGCGCCTGGTCGTGGTCCGGTACGCGCCCGAGTCCGCCACCAAGCACCTCGCCCTCGTGGGCAAGGGCATCACCTTCGACTCGGGCGGACTCTCGCTCAAGCCCGCGGCGTCGATGCTCGGCATGAAGACCGACATGACCGGTGCCGCCACGGTGCTCGCCGCGACCGTCGCCGCCGCCCGCCTGGGACTGGACGTGCGCGTGACCGCGTGGCTCGCCCTCGCCGAGAACATGCCCTCCGGCACCGCGACCCGCCCGGGCGACGTCCTGACGCTGAAGAACGGCACCACGGTCGAGGTCACGAACACCGACGCCGAGGGCCGCCTGGTGCTCGGCGACGGGATGGCCGCCGCGTCGCTCGAGCAGCCCGACGCGCTCGTCGACGTCGCCACGCTGACCGGTGCCCAGGTCGTCGCGCTCGGCGACCGCACCACCGGCCTGATGGGCAGCGACGACCTCGTCGCGAAGGTCCGTGCCGTCGCCGAGGGCGTCGCGGAGCCGATCTGGCCGATGCCGCTGCCCGAGGAGCTCGAGGCCCGGCTGTCCAGCGACGTCGCCGACATCGTCAACGCCACGGTCGGCAACCCGGCCGGTGGCATGCTGCTCGCGGGCAAGTTCCTCGAGCGCTTCGCCGGCGAGGGTGTCCCCTGGGCGCACCTCGACATCGCGGGTCCGTCGGAGAACAAGGGCGGCGGGTACGCCTGGTTGGGCAAGGGTGCGACGGGCGTGATGGTCCGGACGCTCATCGCTCTCGCAGAAGACCTCCAGTCCGAGTAGTAGGTTTGGTACCGGTGGGAACGGCGCACCGACGCGCCTCCCACCGGTACTGCACGGGACGGGACCGGAACCACGCGGTCCGACCGTCGGACGCCGCCCTCCGCGGTGTCCACGTAGGGCCCGATCGGCCCGACACGCACGAGGGAGTTGCACCAGGTGACGGAACAGACTTACGACGTCGTTGTCCTCGGTGGCGGGAGTGGTGGGTACGCCGCTGCGCTCCGGGCCGCCGAACTCGGCATGAGCGTCGCGCTCATCGAGGGCGACAAGCTCGGAGGGACGTGCCTGCACCGCGGCTGCATCCCGACCAAGGCGCTGCTGCACGCCGCCGAGATCGCCGACGGCACGCGTGACGCCGAGAAGTACGGCGTCATCGCGGAGTTCGCCGGTGTCGACGTGCCCAAGGTGATCGACTACCAGCAGGGCGTCATCAACTCCAAGTACAAGGGCCTGCAGGGCCTGATCAAGGCCCGCGGCATCACCGTGGTCGAGGGCTGGGGTCGCCTGACCTCGCAGAACACCGTGCAGGTCGGCGACCAGACCGTCACCGGCAAGAACATCGTGCTCGCGACCGGCTCCTACTCGAAGTCCCTGCCCGGGCTCGAGATCGGCGGCCGCGTGATCACCTCCGAGACCGCGCTCCGCATGGACTACGTCCCGAACAAGGTCGTCATCCTGGGCGGCGGCGTCATCGGCGTCGAGTTCGCCAGCGTCTGGAAGTCCTTCGGCGCCGAGGTCACCATCGTCGAGGGCCTGCCGCACCTGGTCCCCGCCGAGGACGAGTCGATGTCGAAGCAGCTCGAGCGCGCGTTCCGCAAGCGCGGCATCGAGTTCTCGCTCGGTGTCCGGTTCCAGGGCGTCGAGCAGCACGAGAACGGCGTCGTCGTCACGCTGGAGGACGGCAAGACCTTCGACGGTGACGTCCTGCTCGTCGCCGTCGGCCGTGGCCCGGTCACGCAGAACGTCGGCTACGACGAGGTCGGCGTGGCGATGGACCGCGGGTTCGTCACCACGAACGAGCGTCTCGCCACGAACATCCCGAACGTCTACGCCGTCGGCGACATCGTCCCCGGCCTGCAGCTCGCGCACCGCGGCTTCCAGCAGGGCATCTTCGTCGCCGAGGAGATCGCCGGCCTCAACCCGGTGGTCATCGAGGACAAGAACATCCCGAAGATCACCTACTCCGACCCCGAGGTCGCGTCGGTCGGGCTCTCTCAGGCCAAGGCCGAGGAGCAGTACGGCGCCGACAAGGTCGACTCGTACGAGTACAACCTGGCCGGCAACGGCAAGAGCCACATCATCGGGACCTCCGGCTCCGTCAAGGTCGTGCGCGTCGTGGACGGCCCCGTCGTCGGGGTCAGCATGATCGGTGCCCGCGTCGGCGAACTCATCGGCGAAGCCCAGCTCGCGGTGAACTGGGAGGCCTACCCGGAGGACGTCGCTCCCCTGGTGCACGGTCACCCGACCCAGAACGAAGCCCTCGGCGAGGCGTTCCTGCACCTCGCGGGCAAGCCGCTGCACGCGCTGTGACCGGCACCGGTCCGCGCACTGTGACAATGACACCAACAACCACTGCAATCCCCCGCGAAGAGGAGTCCACCCGATGAGCGAATCCGTCAACCTCCCGGCGCTCGGCGAGAGCGTCACCGAGGGCACGGTGACCCGATGGCTGAAGAACGTCGGTGACCGGGTCGAGGTCGACGAGCCGCTGCTCGAGGTCTCGACCGACAAGGTCGACACCGAGATCCCGTCGCCGATCGCCGGCGTCGTCGAGGAGATCCTGGTGCAGGAGGACGAGACCGTCGAGGTCGGCACCGCCCTCGTGAAGATCGGTGACGGCTCCGGCTCGTCCGATGGCGGTTCGGACTCGTCCGAATCCGGCGCCGACGACGCGAACGCCGCCGCTGCCGACGCCGAGGAGCCCGAGGCCGCTCCGAGCACGGAGCAGGAGGCCGAGACCCCCGCACCCGAGCCCACGGAGCCCGAGCCCGCCCCCGCCGGTCAGACGC